>JAIWFS010000041.1:0-8164 GCA_048631505.1 archaeon
AGGCCGGCACCAGGAAGAGGACGTCGACCCCTTCGGCCTTGATCCGGGAAACGAATTTTGGAACCGTCTCCGTGACCAGGGTTACCACGTCGTTGACATAGCTGAAGCTGTAGTGCGTCTCCGCCACCTTGCCGATGATATTTTCCTTTTCCAGTTCGATGAAACGCTGGATGGGAAAGATAATGTTGATATCCTGCTCCGCCAGGCTGTGGTCGTAATGTGAGTGGGCAATAGCGAGGTCTTCCTGATGTACGGTTTTGGGGATCTCCCGAAAGGAGGTGTCTCCGTGGATTGACACGGTGTCGAAGGGCGGCTGGCGCTCCTTGAGATAGAACCCGCCGCTGGTGACCAGTGCGAAGGTCTGCTCGGAGGGTTGACCCTTGTAAGGCGTCCAGGGTACGCCATCTGAGACGATGAACGGATACTTCTTTATAATCTCCTTCATTTTGCCTGCCTGATAATCCGGCAGGCTTTCTTCTACCCATTTCTCGTAGGCGGGTTTGAACTTTTCAAGATCGATCGGCATCGGCTTTCCTTTCTTCATTTAGTGCACGTACTGATGGGAAAGGTGTCTCAACAAGTGGGAGGAGACTACATATACTTTCAGTAAAAAGCAATCACTGAAACGCAAACCCTTTCTGTCAAGGGTGTATGTCTGCCCAGACTATCTCGATCTCGTTCAGATAAACTCCAGTTCAGGGATGGAGGGACGCCCTGAAAGCGCCGGGATAAACCGGCATAGAGAAGGCAAAGCCTGTTTAGCCTGAAATACGATTCTCCGTTCCGCATCGGTCTCGGCGTATTCATATCCATGCCCAGCGCAGCCGGGGGCAAATGGGGAGGTGTTGCGGGTATTCAGAAACTCCTTGGAGCAAAAGCCTTCAGAAAACTTGAGCGAGACGAACAGGGCAGGGTGCTTGAATGCGCTAAGAAATTCGTCAACTCCAAAGGCGGTGTTGTGGCATTTCAGAAAAATGCCTGGAACGCTCTTTGTTCAGATGGTGATCGTGAGTACAATATTGATTTGGCCAAAACAGGCAAACTCAAGGGCACACTAAAAGGGAGTGAAAAAATTCCTCTCCTATGCGTCCCCCCAACCCGGCTATCTGGCCCTTGCTGCCAAGTCCTAAAGAATATTGTGAAGGACTATTTATAAAATGATCAGAGTAAGGGTCGAATGGATAGACAGACCTGTTAGGAATGAACTGGGTCTTGGGGACATCCTGTATCCGAACTTATTGAGAAGTTGCGAACCATTTGGCTATAAGGGTTTCCACCTCACTGTGACGGTGGCAGGCTACCTTGTGACCATTTTCCACCTCTTCGAGGGGCGGTTCCTGTTTTCGGCAGAGGTCAGTATTAAAGGGGCATCGTGTGTGAAACCGGCACCCATGGGGCGGGTTAACGGGACTCGGGACGTCCCCTGAAAGTACGATGCGCCGTTGCTTATGTTCCACATCCGGGATTGGAATGGCCGAGAGCAGCGCGTGTGTATAGGGATGCAGGGGTTTTGAAAAGACAGTCTCGGTATTTGCGATCTCCACTATTTTCCCAAGATACATGACCGCAGTACGATCACTGATATATTTGACCACCAGTAAATGGTGCGTTATAAACAGGTATGTCAAGCTAAGGGTTTCCTGAAGGGACTTCAGCAGGTTCAATATTTGGGACTGCACGGACACGTCAAGTGCTGATGTGGGTTCATCCAGCACAATGAATTCAGGGTCCGTGGCGATGGCCCTGGCCACGGCTATACGCTGCCGCTGGCCTCCGGAAAATTCATGTGGGTAGCGAAGCAGGTGGTCTCTGGTGAGACCGACCAATTTGAGCAGTGCGATGATACGGTCCTCAAGCTCCCTGCCGCTATGCCTCTCTAGTGTCTTGATGGGTTCTGCGATGATGTGCTTGGCCAGCATCCTGGGGTTGAGGGAGGTCGTGGGGTCCTGGAAGACCATTTGTAGCTTACCTCGAATACCGAGTCTTTTGAGCGCAGATTTTTTTGTCCTTGCGATGTCAACCGGGTCACCGGACTCTTGACCTTTACCGTGGTAATAGACATTTCCGCATGTGGGATCGAGCAGACGAATGATGGCCTTCCCCGTTGTGGTCTTGCCGCAACCGGATTCTCCGACCATGCCCAGGCACTCGCCCCGGTAAATGTCCAGATCAATACCGTCCAAGGCTTTGACGGTGTTCACTTCTCGGCGAAGGACTCCACCCAGGATCGGATAATATTTTTTGAGGCCTTTGAGTTCGAGAATCTTTTGCATGGTTCTATAGCCTTTAAGAAAAAGAATTTGGAATCCTTCAATTCCTAAATTCCTAAATCCCTTAATTCCTGAATTAGACCCGTGTCCAATTTTGCTTAACAATCAATAAGGTGACACGCCATCAGATGATTATTTCCCATATCTGTGAGTTCTGGAAGCTCCATCCTGCAAATGTCCATGGCATGCGGGCACCTTGGGTGAAATCGACAACCTGGCGGGGGTGTGACCAGGTTTGGAACATCGCCTTCAATGCTTTTTAGCTTACCTTCCATGGAAAATCTGGGCACCGCGTCCAGCAGTGCCCTGGTGTATGGATGCAGGGGGCTGTCAAATAAATCTTTGACATCCGCAACCTCGCACAGGTTTCCGGCGTACATTACGCCGACACGATCACAGGTCTCGGCTACCACGCCCAGATCATGGGTAATAAGCAGGATCGAGGAGATGACCTCCTCTTTGAGCCTGTGCAGGAGTTCTAGAATCTGGGCCTGGATGGTCACGTCCAGGTTTGATGTCGCCTCATCAGCGATAAGCAGCATGGGACTGCAAGCCAGGGCGATTGCGATGACGATGCGCTGCTTCATACCGCCCGAGAGATTATGGGGGTACTGTTCGACAACCTGCTCCGGGTGGGGTATGCTGAGTTTTTTTAAGATTTCGATCGCACGTGTTTTGGCTTCTTTTTTAAGCCTTTTCTGCCAGCGTTTTACTATCGGGATTCTATCAAGTATCCTAAGGGCCAGGGAGCCAGGGCTCCGGGCTGTGATCCTGTACACTGCCTGCTGGAATTTTTTTAATGGATAAAACGCATGACATTCCGGAGCGCATAGATCTTCTAAGATTTTAGCACACATCTCTTTTTTCTGATGAAACAGAAAGCTTTCTGAGACCTGATCCCCGATGCTCATGGTCGGGTTCAGGGCCGCGTTCGGCTCCTGGAAGATCATGGAAATGCGATCCCCGCGAAGGCCTTCCATATAGGTCTCTGATTGCTCTAGCAGATCGATGCCAGCCTGCTTGTCCTTTTCGTCCAGAAAGACAATGACCTTACCGCCTTCGATGCGTCCAGGTTCCTGGACGATGCGCATAATGGAGCGGGCAGTCACACTCTTGCCGCACCCTGATTCGCCAACCAGACCGAAAGTTACCCCGTGATCCATGACGAGGCTCACTTTGTTCAGGGCCTTAACGACTCCCTCGTAGGTATAAAAGTTGGTCAGAAGATCGACGGTTTCCAGCAGTTTTGCCACAACAAAAGTCCTTTACCTGCGACGGAGCTTGGGATCGAAGGCGTCGCGCAGTGCGTCGCCGATCAGGTTCCAGGCAAGTACAAATAGCACAATACAGGCTCCGGGAATGACGATGGTGTACCAGAATTTCAGCGGATCGTCCGGCGGGCCAACGATATAGTTCCTGGCCAGGGCCACCATCTGACCCCAGTCGGAGTACCCCTTGGATTCGCCCAGACCCACGAAGCTCATGAACGAGGCGGTGATAACCATGGAACCCATGTCCATGGAAGCTAAGATCAAGATCGGATAGATGGCGTTGGGCAGAATGTGGCGCAGTATAATCTTCAGGTCAGAGACGCCCATGGTTTTGGCGGCCTGTACAAAATCCTGGTCTCGCAGGGTCAGAATTTCCGAGCGGAGAACCCGTACGTACCACCGCCACTGGACCATTGCAAGCGCGATCATAATTTTATCTAAACCTCTTCCAAATGCCACCACGATGGCCATGGCCAGCACAAGGGTCGGTATGGCCCACATGATATCAGTTATGCGCATTATTATTTCATCAACTATCCCGCCAAAATACCCGGACACCGCGCCAAGGGTCACGCCCACCAGCACTGCGATACCCACCACGAACAGACCGATTTTAAACGCCGTCCGAGTACCCCAGACCGCGCCGTAAAAAATGTCATACTGGCCGGAAGTGGTGCCAAAGATATTTGTGTCGCTGGGTGGTTTGGGCGTGGGGGAGAATCCCTTGTGGGGCATCATATAGGGGTTATAGGTATATTTTGGCGGTGCGATTTGGGGCGCGAATAGTGCTACCCCCGCAAAAAATAAAAGTAGCGTGAATCCAATAACGGCCGAAGGATTCCTAATAATCCTATACAGGGTAAACTTGAGTTCTCTCAGTCGTGGATGGCGTTGGCTCATGATGTTTTCCTGGTCAGGTCAAACGTATCCTCGGGTCGATGTACCCGTAAAGAATATCCAATGTAAGGTTGGTGATTACAAAAACGACGCCCATGAAAAGGCAGATGCACATGAGCACGGGCATGTCGAGCTGCGTTGCGGACTCAGCCAGCCACCAGCCTATGCCATGTCGATTGAAGACCACCTCCACGGCGATACTTCCCTCCATTGACATGGCCACGAGCTGGCCCGCCACCGTGACCACAGGTAGCAGGGCGTTTCTACGGGCGTGTTTAATGTGGACCGTTTTTTTATCCGCACCCTTAGCCCTTGCGGTGGTAACGTACTCCTTGGACAGCTCCTCGATAATCCCAGAGCGCATTACCCGCATATTTAAGGCCACCACCACGATCACATAGGTCATGACGGGGAGGATCAGGTGGGCGAGAGAATTCAGGGTGATATCAAAACGTCCGTTGAGGATGCCATCGATGGTGTACATGCCAGTAAAAGGGGTGAACTTGTCCGGGTTGTCTATGATGAAAATGCTCAAATGGTCGCTGAGAACTCCCGGGGGAAACAGTTGAAAGTAGCCGTAGAAAATCATGAGCAGCACAAGGGCGAAGAGAAAGGTGGGCAGGGACCAACCCACAATGGCCAAAATTCTGGTGATATGATCTATCCAGGTATCCCGATGTATTCCCGCCAGCGTACCCAGCCAGATTCCGAAGAGGATAACAATGGGCGCTGCAAAAAGGTTCATCTCCAGAGTAACGGGGAGATAACGCCAAAAAGCTTCCCCAACTGGCCTGGACGCCACCAGGGACCATCCCATGTTACCTTTAGAAAGCTCCTTTATCCATCGGACATACTGGACGTAAAACGGGTCATCGAGGCCAAACTTTTTGATAATCCTGGGGATATCCTTGGCCTGTTGGGGGGAGCTTACATACGTGGCGGCTCTTCGTTCCGGACTGAAGGTCATAAGGATGCCGAAAAGGAGGACGGAGACCCCAAACAGTACGAAAAATAACAAAAAGAACCTTCGAATCACGTAAGCAAGCATGAATTACAGTGTTCCCGGAAAGAATTATGATGGTTTCGTAAAAAGTCATTTCGCCCGTCATTGCGAGGAGCGAAGCGACGAAGTAATCTTCTGATTTCAAGCTGTTACAGTCCATGAGATTGCTTCGCGGAGTTTATCCCGCATGGCGGGGCTCGCAATGACATCAGGAGGAACTTTTTACGAGTCCTTCAACTTTAGATCACTTTAGTCACTTAAAGCCCTGGCCCAGACCTGGCTTGATAGTTTTAGTTGCACTGTACTATGGTATAGAAATCAGCTAACTCCTGCCAAAAATGCAGGTCGGATTGCGCCAGGGCGGGCTTTAGTTCACTTTCTTTTTTCTTCCATCATTCTTTCCGTATGCGTTTCAGGATTTCATTGTCGTCTGTGAACATGGCGTTAGGGATGAAGCCATGCACATAGTCCCGGTAGGCACGAACAACTATCTGTTGATAGAGTGGGATCCCAATCGCATCATCAAACCAGATGTCCTGAAGCGTGGAATAGATTTCTCTGCGCTTCTTGGGATCGACATTCTCGATACCCGCATCACACAGCTTGTCGATTTTGTCGTTCTTTAGGACCATATGTTTGCCATAATACCCGTTTGAATGCATAAAGGGGTACACAAAGTTATGTGGATCAGCGTAATCGGCACCCCAGCCGCTCATGAAGATGGGGTACTGATAGTTACGGATCTGTACCACGTAGTCCTTCCACTCCACGTTGCGGATTTCGATCTTGAATTTTGGGTTGAGGGACATGATGTTTTCAGCCACCATCAAAGCTGCGGCTTCCCGCATTTCATTACCTGTGTTGTGGGTGATGATCATCTTAAAGCCTTTTTCCCAGACCTTGCCGCCCCAGGCCTTTTTCATATATTCGGCTGACTTTTTCAGGTCGAATTCATACAAAGGCACGTCCTTGTGGTAAGGCAGTCCTTCGACATTGGGGCTGGTGGGCATGATTACCAGGTCATGGAAAACATCCTTCTTATAGGTCTCGCGGTCAAAGGCGTGCAGGAAAGCTTTTCGCGCGTTGATATCGGAAAAGAAATCAGGTGGAATGCCATTGCCGTCCAGCTTGCCGCTGCCTATATTCGGGTTGCCTGTGGGATTGAGTTCTCGGCAGAACATTCCAGCCGTAAACGCCAACTGCGGAACGTCGTACAGTTTAAGGCCCTTCATGGCCTTGACCTCCGGCACATAAGGGGTATCGACCACGACGCGGTCGGCGTCGCCACTCTGGAGCATGAGCTTTCGGGTGCTCCATTCTTTCACATACTTGACGATACCGGTCTTGATCCTGGGCTTGGGTCCCCAATAGCCGTCAAACCGTTCAAAAATGAACTGCTTGGCAGGTTCCCAGTGTTTCATTCTGAATGGGCCTGTGCCGTTTTCAATTTTCTGCAGCGGTTCATGGCCATAGGCCGGGTTGTTGTACTTGGCGGCATTTTTTATGTCGCCGTCCCAACAGCCCTTGGAGATGGCCCACTCTTTGTCCAGGATGGATGATGCAGTGTAGCATAGAATACTCATCAAGGGGGGATACGGCTTCGGTAAATGGAAGATGACCTTATTACCCCTGGCTTCCACGGCCTTGTCGATCGTGTCAAAAATGCCTTTTATAACATTCCCGTCTTTGTCCCGCGTGGAACCTTTCCCTGTCAGGGCCTCCAGGAGCATCCACATGGGGCCGCCGTCCGGATCCATAATCATGTGTCGCTTAAAGCTGTAGACCACATCCTCAAGAGTCAATTCCCCGCCTTCATGGAACTTCACACCCTTGCGGATGGTAAAAGTGTAGGTCTTGCCATCCCGGCTGATACCGCCATTTGCGACTGTCGGTACTTCCGCTGTCAGCAGTGGGACGAACTTCTCCGTCGAAGATCCGTCGAAAAAGATCAGCGTCTCATAAAGGTTCCAGAGACGCATGGATCCCGCAACATCGTAAGCGCGGGCCGGATCAATGCTCTCGACCGTTCTGTAGTCAGCCAGCACAAATGTGTCTGGGTTTTTTACCTCTGCACCCACTCCGGCGGTAAAAAGGATCAGGAGAAAACAACCAATAAGACAAACAAGCTTTTTCATAGTAACCTCCTTTGCTGTTAAATGCGAACCAAAAACAAGCCTTCCTCCGGGTGGTCGTCCACAGGAAGGCATCCACAATTGAACACTCCCTTTAAAGGGCGAACTATTAGCCGCTTTGGTCTTTTTATGTAATAAGAAATTGAAAAAGTCAAGAAAACTGTGAAGTATAATAAAGTAGGGGACTACATAAGATAATAAGTTGAAAGGGGAATTTGATCATGGTAAACGGTATGCATGCCAAGAAAATCACGCATAGATGCCCCAGGGGCTCTTCAACATGTCATCGGTCGAGGAATTAATCGCCAAGAGATTTTTTCGGACAAAGCTGATTACAAGGCTTTTTTAAATCGGCTTGGAGAAATATCACGGAAAAAAGAGGGTCACGTCTTAAACATTAAATATTCCCTTCCCAGGTTAAAAACATCGTAAGCGTTCACAGGTTCCCCGCTTCCGCTTCGCTTCAGACGGGATCTTCGACAGGGTTCAACGTTCAGGGTTAGGGACAAGGACAAAATTGAAGACCCGAAGTCCTCGTAAAAAATGCTGGTTTTGCCACATAATTGCCAAATACCATGTTCCAGATTTGTG
>JAIWFS010000042.1:0-8153 GCA_048631505.1 archaeon
CAAATTCCTGGGCCAGATCGAAAAAGGCCCTAAGTGTCCTACCCTGGATATGTGTAAAACCGTATTTTTCGTAATCCTCCTGCTTTTTGCGTATTCTGGCCAGAATTGTGGCAAGTTCAGGAGGATCTGTCGGGCAGTGAATGGTCATAATCCAGTGTACTGATTACTTAAGAAATGTTGAATGGTCAATGTTGAATGTTGAATTGTGGAAGAAGATTAAAAAATCCTTACTTTAATTCAACATTCAACACTCAAAATTCAACATTTAAATTGGTCCTCTATGGCAGATACCAGCGAAGGTATTGTAAACTTATCAGGTTGAACTGTGACTTTAAGGCCGAAGTCTTCTGCCGTCCTGGCTGTGATCGGGCCGATACAGGCCACCTTTGCCTGCTCAAGTATCCGGTTGCGCAGATCATCAGGGAGCAACTGGAAAAAGTTCTTAACAGTTGATGAACTGGTGAAGGTCAACACATCAATGGTTTCCTGTTCCAGGACCTCCAGGACTTCCGGCTTTAGGTCAGGTGCCAGGGTCACGTAGGTAGGAACCAGAGTAACGTCTGCCCCAAGCTCTGAAAGCCGGCTGGGGAGAACCTCTCTTGCCTTTTCCGCCCTGGGGATAAGGATGCGCTTTCCTGATATATCTATCTGACTGAAAGCCTCTATCAGGCCTTCTGCCCTGAAGTTGTCGGGCATGATGTCAGGAGTTAAGTGCAGGGCGGAAATTGCCTTGGCAGTACCGGCACCCACAACAGCAATACGTATGTTTCCAAGGGCCCTGAGATCAAAATCCAGCCCGAAAAGACGTTCAAAGAAAAACCGTACCGCGTTGGCGCTGCTGAAAATCACCCAGTCAAAGGCAGAGAGTGAGTTAATGGCCTGGTCCAGAGGTTTCAAATCCTTTGGCAAATGGACTTCTATTGTTGGGCACTCTAAGCAATGCGCGCCTCTCCGTTCCAGCAATCTCACAAGATCACTGGCCTGTTCCCTGGTCCTGGTAACAAGGATTCGTTTACCCAATAGGGGTAGGCTTTCAAACCAGTTTGCCTCGTCCCGCAGGGCCACCACGTCTCCCACCACGATAATTGACGGAGGCCCAAGACCTGCTTCTTTTACCTTTTCTGCAATATTTATTAAATTTCCTGTAATTGATGTTTGAAGAGGGGTAGTTCCCCAACGAATCACTGCTACCGGAGTATCAGGACTGCGCCCGTATTTTATGAGCCGCTCTGCGATATTGGGCAGGTTTTTCATCCCCATAAGAAAGACAAGGGTCCCCACGCCTTTGGCAAGACCTTCCCAGTCTATATCCGCTTCTTTACTGTCTAGTTTGCGGTGGCCTGTGATAAAGGCTACGGAAGCGGTATGTGCCCTGTGGGTCAGGGGTATTCCGGCGTAGGTAGGAACTGCAATACCTGAGGTCACACCGGGCACCACCTCAAAATATATCCCAGCCTTGGCAAGTATCTGGGCCTCTTCGCCCCCCCGGCCAAACATAAAGGGATCCCCTCCTTTCAGGCGGGCTACACACTTTCCTTCCAGGGCCTTTTCCACGATTATCCTGTTGATATCTTCTTGGGTCACTGTGTGTGAGCCCATGCGCTTACCAACATAGATACGTTCTGCACGAGGAGAGGCAAAGGGCAGAAGCCTCGGGCTTGCCAGGCGATCATATACAACCACCTCGGCCTCAGCCAAAAGCTCCTTGCCACGAATGGTCAAAAGACCTGGGTCCCCAGGGCCGGCTCCTATTAAATAAACCTTTCCAGATGAAGAATCCGGCTTAATTCGCTCCATAAACTTCCCTCAATATCTCTGCACCCCCGGCATCCAGGACCTCTTCTCCAAGGTTGGCCCCAAGAGCTTCGGGCTGATCAGCAGTTCCTTGCTTTTTCATCCTTATAATGTTGGTCCCGGCTTCGTTACCCACCATGCCTTCAAGCTCAAGTGTCTCTCCCTTGAGTTGGGCAAAGGCACCCAGGGGCACCTGGCATCCACCTTCAAGTCTGAAAAGAAAGGCCCTTTCAGCCCTTACGCAGATGGATGTTTCTTCATGATGAATCGAGGCGAGAATTCGCTTGACCTCTGTATCCATGCTCCTGAACTCTATGCCAAGGGCCCCCTGGCCTACAGCAGGAAGCATCACTTCAGGTTCCAGAAGTTGAGTAATCCTTTGTCCCAGACCCAGTCTTCTGAGCCCGGCAGCCGCCAGGATAATGGCATCATACTGCCCCTCGTCAAGCTTACGAAGCCTTGTGTCAATATTTCCCCTCAGGGAAGCCGTTTCGAGACCAGGCCTTGCATTCTTAAGCTGGGCTATCCTTCGAAGACTGCTCGTGCCCACCCGGGCACCCTCCGGCAATTCTTCCAGTCTGAGCCCGGCCCGGGAAATCAGGGCATCCCGCGGGTCTTCACGATCAGGAAAAATGGTGACTTCAAGCCCTTTCGGGAGTTCGGCAGGGACATCCTTCAAGCTGTGCACGGCGAAATCAGCATCTTTCCTGAGAAGGGCGTCTTCGATCTCTTTTACGAAAAGGCCTTTGCCGCCAACTTGGGCCAGTGGTACATCCAGGATCTTATCCCCTTTGGTGGTGAACTTTACAAGATCTACATTGACGTCAGGCCAGTGTGTCTCAATCTCTTTTTTGACCCAGTTACTCTGTGCAAGGGCCAACACACTCTTTCTGGTCCCAAGTCGCAACTTTTTTCCAATTCCCACATCAACCCCCGCAGGAGCTGCAGTCAGAACTGGTACAACCGTCACAGAGGCTGCTTGACTTCTTCCCTGTTCCTGCAAACTTGTGGCCGCTCTTAAAGGCAAAGGCCGAAACCTTCTTTTGTGCCTCTAAAGAGCCACATTTGGGACACTTGACATCGGTTCTGGACCCAAGGACCAGTTCCTCAAAATCCTCTCCGCAGGCAGTGCACACATACTCAAAAATAGGCATTTAGGAATATCCTCCATAATCAATATGTTCATGGTTCAAGGTTTAAAGGTTCAGCGTTCCAGGTTCAGGGTTAATCTGAAATTCCGGAAGAATTTTTCCGATGCCGCCAATTTCACTCGGCAAGCATTATAAATCTGTCAACCTTTGAACCTCTGAACTCTGAACCCTAACTACTTTTTTCTTCCAGGCTATCTAGGATACTTGCGGCCAGCAAGGGAAGCATAATCTCGTGATGGCCTATGATGTTGAACCCTTGGCCGCCTTCTAAGTTAGGTCTGTGGACCACGTTGGTCAAGGGCCTGTAGTGACGGATAAAATCGAAATTGGCAGTGGTAAACTCTTTTACAGGACAACCCAGGTTGCGGACAAGTGTCAATGCCTTGAGAAAAACTTCCGGCAAGAGTACGGCAGAACCTGCATGGAGTAATACCCCTTGATCAAGCTTGGCCACAAGGCTGCAAAAAAGCCTGAAGTCATAGTGGGATGCCTTGCCCGTAGCGGCACCATCGACACCCGGGTGGATATGAATGATGTCAGTACCCACTGCGACGTGAACAGTCACAGGCACCCCCAATCCGGCTGCACTGGCTAAAAGGCTCTGACCGTTGTAAGGAAATCCTGCTTCAAGCAGGGCATGTCCTACGGTTTCACCAAGGCCTTTCCCATTTTGGGCAGCTTTGCATATGGCCTGATTAAGAAACTCACCTGTTTCCCTGGCTGCCCCGAATTGCCCTTCACCAAGAACTGACGCCACGTCCTCAGAAGTCTTGCCGGCCATGGCTATCTCTGAGTCATGAATAATTCCCGCCCCATTCAATGCAATGCCTGAAAGAATCCCGCGCTCCATGAGTTCTATCAGTATGGGATTTAATCCCACCTTTATTACATGGGCACCCATGGCGAGCAAGACCATACGTTCATTACGTACCGCGGTGCAAACCGCCTGGACCACGGCCTTAAAATCCTTTGCAGCCAACTGGTTGGGGAGTAGCTCCAAGAAATCCTTTAACTTGAGGCCGGAAGAGACCGGTCGTGCAAAGTCAGAGACTGTAACCTTACTGGGACGATCATAGAGTGAATAGGTCTTGAGGCCGGATAGATCTATGGGTTCAGGATAGCTCATTTCTAATTATACCGAACTAAAAATTTGCCGTTCCACAAGATCGCATAACAGATGCCCAAAAAAAATATGGACCTCCTGAATCCGAGGGGTATCAGATGATGCCGCACATATGACCAAATCAGAACACTGATCCATCTTTCCGCCATTCCCCCCGGTAATACCCACGGTTTTTGCCCCTATTTCCCTGGCAACGGAAAGGGCTTTTAGCACATTAGGTGAATTTCCGCTAGTGCTGATTCCCAGGACCACGTCCATCGGGCCGGCAAGGGCCTGTACCTGCTTGGAGAATACCTGGCTAAAGTCGTAGTCGTTTGATATCGCGGTGAGGATAGAGGTATCTGTAGTAAGGGCGATGGCAGGGAGTGGTTTCCTCTCCAGGCGGAAACGGTTTACAAACTCTGCTGCTATATGTTGAGCATCAGCAGCACTTCCCCCGTTTCCGAAGAGGATAATCTTACCATTGTTCTCAAAGGCCCTGCAGGTCCATTGCGAAAGCTCAATGAGCTTCCGGCTGCAGGACTCAAGGCTTTCCCTGTAGGCAGTTGTTGCGTCCTTAAGTGCATTTTCAAAAAAGACATTGTAATCCATGGAATTCATTCCAATAAATAAATACCGGAATCCATGATTGTCAACCTTGATAGAAATAGATGGGCAAAACTAAGGGACGATAAGGGGCTGGTATTTCTGTTTTTTTGCCAGCAGGCATCAAAATATGTAATAAGAGACTCAGTATGAATTGCGGCATATATTGCGTTGACTATGTCATTTTTTTAATATAGCCTTACACGCCTTGCACTTGTTCTAGTGTTGTATGATCCTGGACGAGAGGAGAACTTCCTGTGGGTAACATCCCTGAGAAAATTATACTTGAAGACGACGGCACCATTTCTGTGCCGGATTTGCCGATCATTCCCTGCATTGAAGGTGATGGTATAGGCCCTGACATCTGGAAGGCAACCAGGCTGGTACTGGATGCTGCGGTGGAAAAGGCTTACGGAGGAAAGAAAAAGATCTCGTGGAAGGAGATCCTCGCGGGTGAAAAGGCCTATCAGCAGACCGGGAAATGGCTGCCGCCTGAGACCCTGGAGGCCATCAAAGAGCACGTAGTCGCAATCAAGGGACCTCTTACAACCCCGGTGGGTGAAGGGATAAGGAGCCTTAATGTCACCTTGAGACAGGAGCTGGATCTATATGCCTGCGTAAGGCCTGTCCGTTACTTCAAGGGGACTCCATGCCCGGTTAAGAGGCCGGAAGACATGGACATGATCATCTTCCGCGAAAATACCGAGGACGTGTATGCAGGAATAGAGTGGCCGGAGGGGAGCGAAGATGCCAGGAAGGTCATTCGATTTTTGACGGATGAAATGGGGCAGGATATCAGGCCGGATTCAGGGATCGGAATAAAGCCCATCAGCCGTTTCGGGACCCAGCGCCTGGTCAGAAAGGCCATACGCCATGCCATTGATACGGGTAAGTCCAGCGTTACCCTGGTCCACAAGGGCAACATCATGAAGTATACAGAAGGGGCCTTTAAAAACTGGGGCTATGAGCTGGCAAAAACAGAGTTTTCAAAGGAAACTATCACAGAACAGGAGCTATGGGACAAATACAATGGCAGACAGCCAGAGGGCAAAATTGTTATAAAGGACCGCATTGCAGATGCCATGTTCCAGCAAATCCTTTTGAGACCCAGGGAATACAGCGTGCTGGCCCTGCCAAACCTGAACGGCGATTACATTTCCGATGCCTGTGCGGCCCAGGTGGGAGGACTTGGCATGGCGCCCGGTGCGAATATCGGTGATGGCTATGCCCTTTTTGAGGCAACCCATGGCACGGCCCCCAAATATACCGGGCTCGACAAGGTCAACCCCGGCTCACTTATCCTGTCGGGCGCCATGATGCTCGAATATCTTGGCTGGAGAGACGCCATGGAAAAAATCCACAGTGCCCTTGAGGCAGCCATTGCCAAAAAGAGGGTGACCTATGACCTGGCAAGACAGATCGAGGGTGCAACCGAAGTAAAGTGCTCGGAATTTGCCTTATCTATTGTTGAGTCCATGTAGATTGCAGTGGTCCCTTGTCAGGCTCACCCTTGTCATAAGGGACATCCTTTTTCCCCCATGCTGTGCCGCTTGCCGGGCCCGGCTTTTTGCCCCGGCAGGAGACCGTCTGTGTCACGACTGTCTTGAGTCCATAAGGCTCATAGAACCTCCGGTCTGCACTGTCTGCGGCCAGCCGTTTCACGGCCCGCAGGGTACTGGCCACACATGTGGCCAGTGCATAAAGAATCCTCCATCTTTTGACACTGCCCGCTCGGTATTTCAGTACCAGGGGTCTGTTAGGACCCTTATTCACAGGATTAAATACAACGATGACGGACATGCTCTAAGGGCCCTTTCCTCCCTGGCCATGGAGTATAGGTTACTGGATAATTTAAAGCCGGACATGGTGATTCCTGTGCCATTACACTCGAAACGTTTGAGAAAAAGGGGCTTCAACCAGTCCCTCCGTCTTGCCGGGACGATCTTTCCTCATATTCCGTTAGGAATGGATATTCTTACCAGGACATTGAATACTAAACCCCAGACAGAGCTTTCAATGAAGGAAAGGCTCAGAAATGTGAGAAATGCCTTTGAGACCGCAAGCCCTCTGCCGGAAGGTGTGGAAACAATACTCCTCCTTGATGATGTCTATACCACAGGGTCTACTGTCAGGGCCTGTGCCAAGGCCCTAAAAAGGGCAGGAGCAAAAGAGGTCCATGTGTTCACGGTGGCAAGGACCGTAATAGCCCACCCCGGATAAGTCTCTTTCGGTTTGCTGTAGCGAATTTTCCATATCGATCCTTTCTTCTCCTATCCTGTTATTTCCAAAAGGGTTTTGTAGACAGATTTAGCGCTGGGATGTCGCACTACGTTGAACTGTTTTCCAGTCTTCTTGCACGTAGCCTTTACTACTTTCAAGGCCCCATGGCTGTTGATACTGGTGATAAACAAAACGATGTTGGCCTTACAGACCACGTTTTTCAGAACATGCTGTCCATTGGAGCAGTTTCCGTTATGGAAGATGAAGTCAGCGCCCAAGTCATGGATGGTTTTACGGTATTCGGGTTCCAAACGATCAAGGCCTCCTATCACAGCTACACGCATGCCTTCCAGAGGACAGGGGCATTTTTTCTGTTCTGTGCAGTGATTGCAATCTCCCTGGGCATCCTCAGGGCGGAGGAGAGTGAATACGTTACCAGCCTGAGGATTATTTTCTTTTTCCGGCCCTGTGTTCTGCCCTGAGAACTGGTTTTCATCCCTGACTTTCATATTTAATTCGATCAGTTTTTCATGTTCAGCAATCTTTGTATTTGCCTGTTCAAGCTCGTAGGCAAGCTTCTTAGCTTCGCGTTTCAGGGCTGCTTCTCGAAGTGGCCGTTGTCTCAACTCAGCCAACTCCTGGGAGTACTCGGCCAGCTTTTTCTTGAGTTTCAATATTTCCGCACTCTTTTCCTGAAGTTGCTCTTTAAATGTAGATTTAACGGAAATCTCAGGTGTATTGACTTTAGAGTGGAAGTGATGTCCTTCTGGGACCTTTAGGCCTTGTTTTTTCTCTGTGACATTGTGGTTCAGGACAGAAAGGCCGAGCTTGAGCTGGTTACAATTCTCCATGAGTCGCCAGATAAGAGAATATGCCAGAATTTGGGCCTGTTTGCGCATTTCCGATCTGGAGTCAGTGCTTGCTGCCCATAAAATTGGAGCAGGCCACTGCCTGTCTCCAATTGACTGTGCCAAATCCTCAGGGGCCAGAGAACGGACCCTCGAAGGCGCAGTGGAAAACTGACGTTTGAAATAGCGCTGGATGTCTTTTGCAACGGATTTCTCCGGATCGTGACTGGCATGATGAAGGCCCCAGAGTTCGTAACCCAAATGCAAATCAGGCTTACTGGACTTGAGATAATGCCTCATACACATCTTACGCATATCTTTGATGTTCATGGTCATGGCCATGAGCACTGTAAGGATTATGCTGTCGGGCGTTGCAGTTTTACCTTCTTTTACAGTATTACATGAAGCAGTAGCAAGGATGTCTTTGGCTTT
>JAIWFS010000043.1:0-7938 GCA_048631505.1 archaeon
AGGATGTAGATGCGTTACCTAATTTCTAATTTCCAGTTTCGACATCGGCATTCAATTCGACAATACACGCTTTTTCGAAAAAAGTGTAAACTGGTGAATGAAGGATGCAATTTTTTATCTTCAAACCTGTTTGGTTCCGGCTTGTACCGGGTTAGGGTTTTGTGAGCTTAATGAGTTAGTTATGGAAAAGCAAGGTGATTTCAGGGTTGACTGAGCCAGGTCCCCTGAACAGCATCCCTGAGCAAAAGCAGATAGAGTGATCCTGGTGCCTTCAGCCTTCCCGCAAGGTGTCCGGCCTCATCGCCTTCTCCGCAATATAGGTCCAGTCTATGTGGTCCCTTGATGGCACTGCCCGTGTCCTGATTGCACACAAAGCCCTGAAAGATTTCGGCGCCTCCGTGGATCGGCCGGCTCACAGGCATTGGCACTTGCAAAAAGCATAGGGCACCAGGCGGATAGATCTTGTGATCAAGGGCCACGGATCTCATGGGTGTCAGCACTTCCCCCAGCGTTCCTATTGGCCCCTCTTTTTCCCATTTAAAGAAAATGTATCTGGGATTGGCGGCAAAGGCCTTTCTGAATTCATCCGGGTTTTCCTCTGCCCAAGCGCGGATACCCGGCCAGTCTGCCTGATCCTTGGGTAGCAGTCCCTTGTCTATAAGCCATCGGCCAATACTATGATAGGGATGACCGTTACTGGAAGCATAGTGGATATATCTCCTGCTTTCGTCCTGAAACCGGAGTATTCCTGAACCCTGAATATGAAGCATAAGCCCATCCACTGGTGACTGCAGCCACGCAAGGACACCGGCACACTTGAGTTTCCTGCCGTTGTCAATGTCCGCTCGTGTATAGTATGGGATCAAACTTTGCCTGGACACCCTTCCATAAAGTGTTTCTCGCGGAAGGGAGGAGTCAAAATCATGCAGTGCTATTCGAATAAGGTCCGGGGGAATTTCATAAAGTGGATAGGAGAATTCTTCATCCGCCTTTAGAGAAGCAGCCAGTTCAGGCTGGAAATATCCTGTCACAAGGAACGGCCCTGCAAGCCCCTTTTCCTTCTCATCCCCAGTTATCCTGTAAACTATAAACAGGCGGCGGATTTCCCTCTGAAGGTCCTCCTGGTTGAGGTTTTGGTCCAGGAGTCTGAAAAAGGCCTTTAGTGTCTTCTTCAGTGTGCCTACAGTTATGGATTCATTGCCCCAGGATATTTGCTCCTCATCCTTATGCTTTTCCAGATATTCCAGGCTGGCAGAAACGGCCTTTTGCAGGCCTTTTTTGTCCTTAAGGTCCTCAAAGGCCGGAAGCTGTTCAATGGGGACCTGTTCTATTAAAGGAACATGTAAGGGCACCGGCACAGGTGGAGTGGGTAGCCAGAGGAGCCGATACAAGACAACCAGGCCACCAAGGGCCCCAATCAGCCCGATTAAGAAGATCCATAGGGCAATAGTCCGGTGGTAATTATTCACTTCCCCCCTGACAGCCGACAGTTCATAGGCCCGTGGCCGCAACTTGCTTCTTCACTGCCTCCACAGATTTTTGTAAGGCTTCCTGCTCATCCGGCGCAAGAGGAAACTCCAGGATACGTTCTACGCCGTTTCTCCCAAGCACCACAGGCACACCCAGGAATACGCCGCTAATACCAAATTCCCCCTCCAGATAGGCTGCACAGGGTACCACCCTTTTTTCGTCTTTCAGGATGGATTGGGCCATCTCCACTGCAGCAAGACCAGGAGCGGAGAATGCGCTTCCTGTCTTGAGGTGCTGTACTATCTCCGCACCTCCGTGTTGAGTGCGACGGACTATATTTTCGATTTCTTCTTTGGACAAAAGTCCCTCTATGGGCACTCCCCCAACGCTTGCAAGCCTGACCAGAGGGAGCATATGGTCGCCGTGTACGCCCATTACAAGGGCTGTCACGTCCGAGGGAGCTACAGCCAGGGCCTGGGCAATAAATGTACGGTACCTGGCAGAATCCAAGACACCTGCCATGCCCACAACCTGGTGTTTTGGAAATCCGGATACCTTAAAGACCGTGTAAACCATGGCATCAATAGGATTCGTGACAACCACCAGGCATGCGTCAGGAGAATATTTGACGATTTCCTCTGTAACCTCTCGAATGATCCGGACGTTTTT
Source organism: archaeon (assembly GCA_048631505.1). GTDB lineage: Bacteria > Desulfobacterota > Dissulfuribacteria > Dissulfuribacterales > UBA3076 > UBA3076. The sequence goes on from JAIWFS010000043.1 coordinate 2,140, forward strand.
CTCTAAAAGGTCATCCCGGCTCATCCCCGGCTTGCGGGCAAGCCCGGCGGTTATGATGATTACGTCTGACTGGGCGGTATCAGCATAGTCATCAGTACCGATAATATTCCCTGCATATCCATATAACGGGGATGTCTGGAAAAGATCCAGGGCCTTTCCATGGGGAAGACCTGCTACTACGTCCAATAGTACTATGGTGTCTGCAATAGATCTGCATACAGCCCACTGGGCAGCGGCTGTTCCCACTGCCCCTGCACCTATGATACTTAGTTTCTTTTTCCGGTTATTTTTTTTCATAGCCATATATTGCCAACATAGTGCCTTTGTCAGGTTGCTCCTCTACTCACTCAAGCGCTATTAATACCTAAATTGAGCGATTAGCTTTTATTTGCGTTTCTCCCTTCATTGAGTAACCAGATATATTCCAGAAGGCGCTGCGGAGGCTGAATGGCATAGTCGGCAATCAGGCGCCTGGCTGCTTCATCAAAGGAATGAGGTGCCGGATCCATTTGTCTGAGAAACCCTGTAAGGTCCTCCACTACTGCCCAAGGGTAGATGATCCAGCGCCATTTGACTATCCTCTGCCCGTAATAATCCGGAATAAAACCGGAGCTGGTCTTGTGCTGGATCACAGCCGTTCGCACCTCAGCCGGGTGTTGCTGGAGGAGATAAGTTAAAGCGGTTCGGAGCGTATCACCGGTGTCAGTGACATCATCCACAACCAGGATTTTCTGACCGGAGACATCTATATTCAATGGGAAGCGAAGAAGCGCAGCATCCTGCTTTTGCGCCCCCATGCCCCAGTGCTCGATTTTTATAGCCGTGAGGTCAGTGATTTCCAGGAAATCGCATACAATGCGGGCGGGAACATAGCCTCCCCGGCCAATGGCCACAACCAGGTCAGGCCGAAAGGCAGTTTTAAGAATTCTGAGACTGAGGCGGCGGGTTAATTCATAGGTCCCGGCCCAGGAAATAAGGTCACACTTGAAACGCTTGGCCATGAGTGGTTTCCTTTTATTTCCCCTGCAGCTTCTTTGATATCGCAACGTAAAAAGTGGTCCCTTTCTCCGGTCCCGGCTCTGCCCAGACCTTTCCTCCATGCCTTTTTGCCACCTCCTTCACAACGGCAAGGCCCAAACCAGCACCTGCGATCCCCTTGGAGGTCTTTTCCCGCTGATAGACTTGGAAAATCTTTTCATACTGATCCTTCTTAACTCCGACACCATCATCGCCAACTGAAAAGATATGAAAGTCTTCATCTGCTCTGTAGCCGATCGTGATTTCACTTAAGTTATCTCCGCCGTACTTGAGCGCATTGTCCACTAGATTGCGCAGGGCCCTGATGATTGAAAGCCTGTCTGCCCTGATTAAATGATCTTCTTTAGTCTCTAACCAATTAATGTGGCGGCTGTCCAAAACAGAAAAAAACTCCTCCTTTAACTCATTAAATATCTCCCCAATTTTGAGATTTTCAATATTCAAAGGCGCAACCTTTGCCTGTACATATATATTTATTCTTTCAACCAGGGTTACTATTTGTTCAGATATCTTTTGAATCTTCTCACAATAATCTCTACCCTTATCATTTAAAATATGACCATATTTTTTGTTAAGGAGTTTGGAGATTCCATGGATTGCGATAGCAGGGCCTTTGAGATCATGGAAGGTCGAGTAAGCGAAAAACTCGATCATGTTCTTTTTCTCAAGTAGTTCATCTTTCTTTTTTAGAATATTTTCATAAAGCCCTGCGTTTTTTACTGCTACGGATATTTGATTTCCTATTACCTCAAGAAGGTCTATCATTTCTTGATCAAGCTTAATCAGCTTACCAGATGCCAGGTTCATAACACCCACAACTTCACCGGCGGCAATGAGGGGAACGCATATGATGATCTTGAAACCCTTACTTGTGAGCAGGGCGGCCCTTTCCTTGTCCTCAAGCTCAGAAACGTGTTGAGCAATGAAAGAACGTGTCCTGGCGGCCTTTCCTGTGAAACCTTCTGTTATCCCAACATGTTCAAGACCTCCCGGGTCGGTTCCCCGGAATGCCGCCAGGTTCAAGTGACGGCCACTCTTGTCCATCAAGTAGATCCTGCAGGCATCAAATTCGAAATGTTCGAGCATTTTAAATGCCGCCCCATTTAAAACATCATCGAGTTTCAGCGACGACGCCAGAAAGTTGCTGATGTCCAATATGACAGAAAGCTCCTTGTTTCTTTCTATCAAATCGGTTTCGCTGAAATCTATTGAGATATATTTTTTATCCCGTAACATCGGCAGTCTCTCTTACCTAAGTTGAGCGATTAGCTGTTAGCTATTAGCGTTTAGCTTTGAAAAATCAAGTCTCTGGCTTCATTGTCCAGGAAGTCCCCTCGGGTCCGTCCTGAAGAGTTATCCCCTTGGCTCCGAGTTCATCCCTGATCCTGTCTGCACTAGCCCAATCTTTTTCCTCTCTGGCCCTGGTCCGCTCCTCAATAACCTTCAACACATCGGCTTCTGTCATACCAAGAAGGCCCAGTGCCTCAAGATTCCTCTTTCTAAGATATGCATCCGGGTCTTGATTGAGCAACCCCAGCACCCTGGCGGCATCCTGGATTGCATCTGCTCCGAATTTCAAAGGTTCTATGTAAAGGGCCGAGGGCCTCTTTTCGGCTTCTTGGCCAAGGCGATTTAAGGCCCTAACACCATCAAAGAGGTGCCCAAGGGCCTGCGCGGTATTGAAATCATCATCCATGGCCTGGTCAAATCTATCTTTCAGATGATTAAGTGTATCTATTGTTTCCCCGGCCTCATCAGTGACGGGCCGTTGTTTCTTCATTGGTTTTTCTGACAGATGCCTTGCCTCGGAAAGGGCCGTATAGCATCGATCAAGGGCAGAGGTCGTCTCGGTCAGGGCCTCAGGGCTGTAATCAAGGGGACTGCGGTAATGCTTGGACAGAAGGAAGAGCCTCAGGACCTCCGGATGATATTTTCCCAGGATCTCCTGGATAGTTACAAAATTTCCCAGGGACTTTGACATCTTCTCGCTGCGGATCGTTACAAAACCATTATGCATCCAGAAACGGACAAAGGTCTTTCCTGTTGCCGCCTCGGATTGGGCACGCTCGTTTTCATGGTGTGGGAATATAAGATCCAGTCCGCCGCCATGGATGTCCAGGGTCGGCCCCAGATACTTCATGCTCATGGCTGAGCATTCTATGTGCCATCCGGGCCTGCCTGGTCCCCATGGACTGTCCCATTTGGGCTCACCGGGTTTTTCAGCCTTCCATAGCGCAAAATCCATGGGGTCTTGTTTCTGTTCTCCCACGGCTATCCTGGCTCCGGCCCTCATTTCTTCTACATTTCTTCTGGATAGGGCCCCGTAGCCGGGAAAACTGCGCACAGAGAAGTAGACGTCACCTCCGGAAGTATAAGCCCGGCCTTTATCTATCAATGTCTCTATGAGTTCTATGATTTCCTGAATGTGTTCTGTTGCCCTCGGTTCTGTGGTAGCACGAAGCACACCCAGTGCATCCGTGTCCTGGCAGAAGTGTTTTATCTCTCTTTCTGCAAGGGCCTCAGGGGAAATTCCTTCCTCAATGGCCCTGTTGATGATCTTGTCATCAATGTCAGTAAAATTCCTTATGAAATTTACCTCAAATCCTCTATGTCTAAGGTGCCGGAGCACTGCGTCAAAGACTACGGCTGAACGGGCATGCCCAATGTGACAGCGGTCATAGGCCGTTATGCCGCATACATACATGCGCACATATCCTGGTGTCAGGGGCTCAAAGGCCTCTTTCTTCCGGGTAAATGTATTGTAGATTTTTATAGTCATGATGATTAAATGGCGGCTGCGTTAAGTTTTGGGCAATCAGGCTGGGAGTTTTTGAGCCGGATTCAATCCATATAAGTAATATATTGATTTCAATTTTTCAATTAGGGATTGAGGAATTGAACGCTTTTTTTGGATATTAGTTCGAAAATCCTTGAATCTCTCAATTCCTGAATCTAATATGTTAAACTTGATAGTATAGGAATTTCCATTTAAGAAGCATGTTTTTTTGATGTCTTGAGGATTTAGGGGCCAGAATACTTATCTGGGAGACTATGGGAACAATGTTTTTTTTACAAATTTTTATTTAAAGGTGACATATGCTTAAAGCAGGGATTTTTTTGGATATTGAAAATCTGGTACGATGCGGAGGCTGGGGAATCAGATACCGCGTTGTTAGAGAGTTGGTAGAGGCTCAAGGAGCCACGGTACTACGGGCAAATGCCTATATGGCAATCGATTCGGAGCGGGAAGAAAAGGATATCGACTATAAGAGAAAAAAACAAGAGTATCGGGAAGCGGTCAGGCGTGAAAGTTTTCACTTAGTTTTAAAGAAGGTCCAGCGCTATAGAAATTCTGAAGGGGATATTATTACCAAAGCAAATGCTGACCTTGATCTTGCAATAGACGCATTATTGCAGGCAGATAACCTGGATTACATACTTGTAGGCAGCGGTGATGGTGATTTTTTCAGGCTTGTCCGGGCAATTCAGAACAGAGGAAAACGAGTAGATCTCCTCTCTTTCTCCAACACGAGTGAAATTCTCCGGTGTGAAGTTGATAACCATTTTTCAGGATATCTAGTTCCTGGACTCTTGCCGTCCATAGACAATTCGTCGCGCATATGCGGTATAATGCATGTCTTTAACGAGGAGAAAGGGTTTGCGTTTCTGGCTGTACGAACCGGTCTTGGTGTGTTGGATATACGTGACGATGTCTTTTGCCATATCAGCGATTTCAGACACAGAGACGGACGTGTTGTGACTGATCAGTCCTTTGCTCAATTAAAGACTAAGCAGAAGATTATTGAATTCGAACTTGTTGAGCGTAGTGATGGCAAGGTAAAAGCAGTAAATGCCACTGAGTTTGAACCGGAAGTGAGATGAGTGTCAAGGGACGCCATCTTTTTCTGGAATAGGGGACAACACCATTCCCCTATTTTTTATGTCATGCCTTCAAAGCTTCCTGTAAATATCTTTTCTATGGCCACGTCTGCTATCTCCAAAGCAATTACGAGGAGAACGAAAGAGTATGTCAAGCTAGTCAATTACGTTCCCAAATTTCCAACAGTATCTTATCTAAGAGTACAATATTGAAAATGCATGGCATCGGGCCTGTGATGCCAACGGCCTCCCTATATAAATCCCTCCTCCTCGAAGCATTGTGCTACCTCTTCAGACATCTGAAACGATGTCTGCCCAAAACGGTTCCAGGGCGCATCAAGATCTATGGCAATGGCCCATGAGTGGGTAGACCAACTGTCGGATCCGCGCATATAGCGGGGGTTAAAACAACCGTCAAAGGTCTTCAGAGATCTGTGCAGGCCTTTTTCCACAATTTTTCCAAAAGATGCTTGAAAGCGGGGAGCCACCAGCCGATGGCATATGAATCCAAACCAGTTATGATGAACAAAGGCCCTATCCTCTGGAGTCATCCAGCCAAAATAAAGATGGTTCAACTCATCCTCATAAGGTGAAAGATCGCATCGCACTAAATTTTGTTCCTGCCAGCCGGCCAGGCGGAAATCACCGAAAATGTCGAAGCATTGGCTGTAAGGCGGAGGGCTATCCAATGCCTCAATGGATACAGGAAGCGACTCGCCGAAAAGGGCTTTCCATGTTTCGTTTCCGACGACCCCATCAATCGAGAGTCCCTTGTCGGTCTGGAAGGCCATTACAGCCCTTTCAGTCCGTGGGCCAAAAATTCCATCTGCAGGTCCGGCATCAAAACCCAGCTCATTCAATTTTTCCTGAAGACCACGGACG
>JAIWFS010000044.1:0-7872 GCA_048631505.1 archaeon
TCCGCGGCCTGTTCAATTTCCATGTCTTGGGCCGGCATCCTGTCTTTACAGGTAAGATCGGTGGATTCTAAACAAATGAGGTTCACTTCTTTGGCTCCAAGTCGCAAGGAAAGCCTGGCAGCATCGATAGCCACGCTGCCGGCACCAATGACTGCCACCTTTTCCCCAAGCTCCACCTTTTCCCCTGAATTTACCCTTTTCAGGAACTCAAGGGCATAGATGACACCATTGGCATCTTCATCAGGAATATTCAACGTCTGGCTTGTCCAGGCACCTGTACTCAGGAAGATCGCCTTGTACCCCTGATTGAAGATCTCCTCTAAGCTCTCCACCAAGGTGTTGGTTTTTATCTCTACTCCTAACTCTTCAATGTAGTTAATCTCGTCATCCAGTATCTCTCTGGGTAGACGGTATTCAGGTATGCCATAGCGCATCATTCCGCCGCACTTGGAAGCAGCCTCAAAGACCGTAACCGGATATCCATTTTTGACCAGTTCATAAGCACAGGCAAGCCCACCTGGCCCGGACCCTATGATAGCTATCATCTCTTCTTTTGTTTTCTCAATAGGGGTTGCCTTCTCCCTACCTTCCCTGAGCTCGTAATCGGCAATAAAACGATGGAGAGAACGGAGGGAAAGAGGGTCATCCACATCTCCCCTTTCACATTCAGCCTCACAGGGATGGGTACAGATACGTCCGAGCACCCCGGCAAAGGGAATGGCCATCCTCACTAATTCAAGGGCCTCTTTGAACTTACCCTGGGCAATGAGATATGAGAAGTCCTGTCCATTGACCCCAGCAGGGCATTTGACCTGGCAGGGCGGGTAGGTGCCCTTTCCCGCGATTTCAACCTCCGGTTCTATCTTGAGGCCCCAGTCACGGGCCTTTAGATCTATCGAGTGATGGATCGAAGGGGGGAAGGGAGACCTGCCGATATATTTTGGATCGGTATTGAGGAAAATATGATGCATGCAGGTATTGCCCACGATGGACATATCCACAATATCCTGGCGTTTAATCCCGGCCGCGGCTGCTACCTCTTCCGCAATTCCATTGAGACCATCAATAATTGCTCCGTTCAAGATTTCCAGACCATTTGGATTGGTCATGGTGAAGCTGATCCGGGACATGACATCTTCGCCATACACCACCTGTGGATTCATCATAGAACCGGTTGTTACAACCGAGCCATCGGTCATATCACAAAGGTAGCCGGCAACCGTAGATGTGCCCACATCTACCGCAAGGCCGTAAACCTTTTCCACAAGCCCTGGTTCCACCTTGATGACCTCTTTTTCATGCCATATTGATGCGGTCACCTTCCAATCACCGTCACGCACAGCGTTTTGTAATTCCATGAGCACCTGATAATCAATAGTCAGGTTGCTCAGGTCGTACTTTCTACTGAGTTCGTTGCTAAGCCGCTCACAGTCGCCAAGGGTGTCTTCCAAGGTGGCCTTTTTCAGCTCTACGTAGTACTTCTTGACAGCCGGTTTCACCTCGATGGGTCTATCGGTGGCCGCTTTGCGAACCACTTGTTTCCCCATCCGACTTTCCTCAGGGACGAAGATTACGACATCACCCATGATCTTTGTTTGACAGGCCAGACGGTAGCCTTCTTCCTCCTGTTGCAGATTGAAGAATTTTCTTTCCGTTGGCCCCATGGGGGAAAGATTGTCCCTCGTTGAGGTGATACCATATTTCTCGAAGTTCCCCTCTTCAATCCTGACCTTGCACGTACCACAGATGGCCTTTTCTCCGCATACGCCTTCAATGTCTACACCCAGAGCTACAGAGGCCTCTTTCAGGGTCTTGCCTTTTTCAATATAGCCTCTGCACCCGGATGGCTGAAAAATGATCAAATATTTTTCGTCTTCGTTCCCTGGCATAACTCATTTCCTTTCCATTTCTTCTTCCTTCAGCATCTTAATCAGTTTCATTGCTTCATCAACCGCAGTCCCTGCGCTCTCAGCGTAACCATCAGCGCCGTACATTTCCACGATTTCCGGGGTTATCGGAGCGCCGCCCAACATGATGCGAACGTTAGGGTTTTTCTCTTTTAATTTCTTTACGATATCCTGCATAGCTACCATGCTGGTCGTCATCAAAGCTGAGAGGCCCACAATCTCAGAATCAGTCCTTATCTGTTCCTCCACGAATTTATCAAGCGGCACATCCTTTCCCAGGTCATGGACGGTCCATCCGGCCACATCAAACATCATCTTGATCAGGTTCTTACCGATGTCATGAACATCGCCCTCAACCACGCCCAAGACTATCGAGCCTTTTGCCTCAGATTGTCTTCCCGAGGCCTTAATAGCTGGCCTTAGAATGTCCAGCCCAACATAGAGTGCGTCAGAGCAAAGCAGGAGTTCAGGAACAAAGTACTCCTTCTTATTATACAACTCCCCAACCTCTATCATTCCTTCAGCCAGTCCCTCCATAGTCACGATGAATGGGTCTACACCTTCATCCAAGGTCTTCTTGGCCCATTCCCCAACTCCATCCTCATCATAGTTTATCAATGCCTGACGAATCTCGTTTATAATTTCCTTAGTTCTCTCTTCTGAAGCCATTGCAAACCTCCTTTGTTTTAGTCATGGTTTATAACTTTCTTCTTTGCCAAATCTGGCAACATCATTCTCATCTGAAATTTCAAAACCTACTCAATCGACTCTAACTGTTCAACAAATTCCGGAAACAGCTTGTAAAGGGGATGACTGTGATCCGTGGGCAATTTCTTCGTCTCGGCAAAGACCGCTGTGGCGAGAAATGCATCGGCCATAGCCACAGCCGGAAAGATCCTTGGTGCACCGGCCATGGGTCCGGAGAATATCATGTCGTGGTACATGAAAGCAGTCAGGGCCTGTAAACCCGCATCAGCAGCTGACCAACCCTTAAAACCCCACAGCTCCCGGGCCTTCTTCCACATATATGAGCCGTTGCTTGGCGCACTGGCGCCTGGAAAACCCCACTTCTCCTTGATCATCCGGTTTGCAATACCGCAGAGGGCAGTAGCCGGCCCGTTCATGACAGAAGTGTCCACAAAGATGCTTTCAAATTCTGCCCCAACTTTCTCAATAGCATCCAGAAGTTTTTGAGTACCCGTGATTCGTCCGCTTGGCATCTGATCCGCCATGTCAAAGGCCACAAGGAGCACATGCTTGACGCCCATCTGGGAGATCTCGCGGATCTCTGTCTCCAGATCCTCTTCCCAGACCGTGAGGCTGTTGTAAAACATTCGGTCCAGCAGCCCCTTCTCCGCACAATACGCTACGCCCTCTAATTTGGGTTTCATCTTCCAGGCATCCACGCAAAAGGGCATATCGCTTACAGTGGTCACAAAGTCAACATAGAGTTTGAATTCTTTGCCGGTATTAGCCACAATGTCAGCCATTCCCGGCACACCGGTCTCTGCCCAGAGTTTATCCTGGGTCTTGAGAAGTTCCCCGGCCCGCTTCTCGTTAAACCCCTCTTTGCGCTTCCCTTCGAAGATCCTATCCCCCTTTTGAAAGATAGAAGAACAGACCACAGTCGGGTAGTCTCCAGGCTGCCCTCCAAACTTCACACCTCCAATCTCACATACCTTTTGCTCGGTCTCAAACACGCCCAGTCTCTCTTTGAAAGTCATTTCTACCCCCCTTCTCTTTGCTTAATCAATTACTACTGAGGGCCAAAAAAAGTTTACATCTAATGGCGTCACCTATGGTCATTGCGAGCGACTGAAGGGAGCGACGCAATCTCAGGGCAAAACTCGTTTTAGAGATTGCTTCGTCGCCAACACTCCTCGCAATGACAGTTGTTAAGCAATCTATTTTGTGCTCCCTTTAGTAATTAAATGACAACATCAACTGCTTCTTCAGCGTTTTCGGCCCATCCCGCTGGGGATCTAATGTTGAAGCACGAATAAAGGAATAAAGGTGATTGAGGGAAATCCTGACCGGAGGGCCTATGGCACGAAAGCCAAGAGCCCCTTATTAATTTGCTGGACTCATTGCTATAAGTGGAGTTTAGCTTTTAATACTCAATCCCCTTTCGTGCTTTAGCACCAATGTAATACGCGTGTTTTATCTGAATAAACTCGGTAGCATAGTCGGCTAATTCTATGAAATCAATAGGGGCGCTCATGCCCGTCATAACCAGTTCAACCTTTCTTTTACACCTTTCTATCAGTTCCAGGAGCCGGTTTTTTCGGAGCAGTTCGAAAATGAGCGTATCCAATATCTCATCACAAATTAACAGATGAGTCCCTCTACGAATAGCCTCAAAGGCATACCCTAAGGCTTTTTCAGCATGTTCATAATGTAAAGGCTTCGGTCCATGGGACATGATAAACGGATGCTCACCAGGGCACCGATAATGGATGTTGGGGATCTTCTCCAATATGGCCACCTCCCCTGATCTGCCGGACTTCATGAACTGAACAAAATCCACCTTGAGGCCGGTTCCAGCCGCCCTTATGGCCATTCCAACAGCCCTAGTAGTTTTACCAACCCCCTGTCCGTAATAGATGTGAGTGAGGCCGAAACCCTTGCCCTCAATCAATCCTGATCTTTGATGTGGATAGCGAATAGTCCCAACTCCGGTTTTGTAATCTGGAAAGGTCTTATAGGAGAAAGGGTATTAAAAATCACAATTGAGATACATGTCATGTATCCACGCTTTTATGCAGCACTGGAATTCTGAGAGGGTTATCCTCTTTTTGGTGAAGACTAATGATAAGTGCCTAACTCATTTGCCAGTTCCATGAACCAATCCACCTTTTCCGGAGGAGCAACGCCCGGCACCTCGCAGCCCGAGGCCAGAATATACCCGCTGTCCTTGGGAAACATATCAAGACAATCCTTTATGGCCTGTTTCATCTCTTCCCTGGTTCCGGAAAAGAAAAGGCCGGTATTAACGTTACCGATGAGAACCGCCTTACCCCTGGTTACCTCCACCGCCTTGGCCAGATCCGACGGTGCGTCAATGCTGATATTGGTGACGCCAGTATTGACCATATCCTCAAGGATGGGATCCGCATATCCACAAATATGAAGCCCAACACCCGCCTTCTTTTCCTTAAAGTGGTCAACAATCTGCTTATGATAGGGAAAGATAAAATCGCGATACATCTTGGGGGAGATGAGACTGCATGATGCAGGGGCCTCCGAGTAGCTGAGTCCCACCTTCAGGGGCATAATGGCCTCCATGAACCTGATCGCCACCTGGGAGGCGAACTGCATGAGTTCATGTACATAGTCAGGATCCTTGAGGGCATCCCTGATGAGTTCATTGGCCCCCCTTAGGCCTATAGCGGTCGTCCATGGGCCAGCAACAACTGCTGATACAATTGAATCTGTAATTATTTTTTTGGTCTCTGCCAGGACCTCTAAATAGGCGGGCATGCGACCATCTTTTGTGGGATCTGGAACTTTAAGACTGCTCAATTTGCCCTTGTCTTCCAATGCCATCTTTTTAGATATGCACATGCCGTTTTCGGGAAACCTGAGTTCATTGCCCATAGCCTCCACATCCATGAGCAGATCCCCCTGCATGACAATAATATCAGGTTTGTAACGTTCGTAGGCTGCTACCTGTGCCTTCACAAAAATCTTGGGGTCTAATATAAACTCCCTGATGGAGGCCCCTACGAGTTGGGCGTTACACTGTCCCATAATTGGGTAAGCGGGAATCCTGTCAACCTCGACCTCTTGATCGGTAAAGGTCTTTTTAAAAGCTGCCGAAACGCGCTTTCTTCCTGTATATGTTTCCATTTCGCAATACCTCTTCATGGCTAAAGTTATCAGTTGCTTTCGGGAGGGCCATTGTCTTCTGCTTTAGTATTCGATTCCCCTCTCAGTCATTACTCTTGTCTTTTTCCTTGAGATTCAATGTCCGCTTAACCAGATCCTTCTCATGATCATAATTAATAACCCTTTGTAGCATAATCTTCTGTGCCATGACCGGTCCGGCACCATGCCAGGTCCCCACCCCATGGAGCCCGGCCGTCCAATTCTGAAGGAGCTTGTGCACCTTCATAATATTTTCTGTGGGTTCATCTGAACCAAAGCTGTAAAATTCCTCAACATATTCCTTGACCTCTGGATTCTTCAGTTCCTTTAGGGAGGGCAGTGTAACAATCAGGCCTCCACCTATATCTCCGGCCAATGCCATCACACGCCAGAAGGCATTGCACACATTCAGCTTGGAGACGTTGCCCATCAATTCATCAGGCAAAAACACGCCCGATCCTTCTGGCTCCTCAGCACCGTTGTGGGCAGCCGCCAGACCGCAGGACCTCCCTGTCTCTCTCAAAACCACCATCTCTGCCAATTGTTCGTTGATGTGTGAGGCCTTTTCCAAACCCTTGTATTCCTGGATCAGTTTGGAGGCCCCAATGATCTGATTCATAAAGCCCACCTTGCACGTTCCGCCACAGGTCATGCGATGGGTCTTGGCAAAACGTGTCACCAGTTTTACTGAGTATTTATATTCCCCGCAGTGAAATACGCGCTCCCAGGGAACAAAGACATCCTCAAAGATCACCATGGAGGTCTCACGCTGGCCATAGAGCGGATTGCCTAATTCCTCGGGATCATCAGCCAGATCCCTTTCAGCGGAGAAGGGGGTGTACTGACACACGAAGGTGATTCCCTTGGCATCCACAGGCGTGGCGAATGCTACTGCGTAGTCTTCTTCGCCCTTGAAATGGGCAGCCTGGGGCAATACCACCATCTCGTGGCTGGCATAGGCCCCGCTGATATTGATCTTGGCCCCTCGAACCACAATACCGTCATCATTTTTGTCAACTATTTTCAGAGATAGATAGGGATCCTTCCAGTCTAAGGTCTTTTTGCTGCGGCTTCCCCTCGGCTCGGTCAGCGCACCGGCAACTGAGATATCCTTTGTCTGCACCATTTTGAGGTATTCCAGAAACCGGGGATTGTATTCCGTGCCCAGATCCCTGTCCATCTCCCATGTAGTAGCGGCTAAGGAATGAAAGGCGTCATACCCCACACAACGGTATATGCAGGTCCCCAACATCTCTGCTGTAAATGTACCTGCCTCGGCCTTTTTCACCAGATCCTCATTACTGGCGCTCACATAGGTGTAACGGTTCACCACATCATCTATAAGCGGCGAGTAACATGTCATAATATCTTTATACCTGGGGTCAAGGGCCCATGCATAACTGGCCTTGTTGGCCTCTACAACGGTCCGGGTGTTCCTGTTCTCAAGGACGTTTTCTACCCTTTTTCCGTTCATGAAAACCCTCGGTTTAACGTCTTTCAAGCTCTCTTCAAATTGCTCCGGTGTCATTAGCGCCATTTTTCTGTTCCTCCTTCTTAGATGGTTTAAACCCTTAAAGTAATACCCAGTCACAAAGACTCTTGAATGCTTTTCTCTTTAAGTTCCATTATGGATTCTGGTAATAGTCCATTATAATTGACATTATTAACATTACTGCTTCGCGATAATGCGTGTAATATCAGCAAGTTGTAAAAAATCAAGGATAAAGACTCTTCTATTTAAACTGGACTACCACCTGGATTCTCATACTCTGTGAATTACTCAGGTCAGCCCGGTAGGTCTTGTGCAAAAGGGTATAGATGATCAGCCCCAGGAAGTCAATTATATTTTGACAGAAAGAGCACTAAAAATAGCCCTTTATTATGGCGTAAGCAGATGACAACAAAGGCATTAATCCACCTCAGCAATTCTAATTATATGTCTCGGAAATTGTATCCCGCCGCGGCGGGAAAAATAATGATATTTCATCGAGGCCTGAGCTTTTGTCTCGTGTGATGGAATAATGGAATGGTGGAATATTGGAAAGTCGAAGATCCCGTCTTTAGCGGGATTGGTTTTATAACGAGATTAACCATTTAT
>JAIWFS010000045.1:0-7573 GCA_048631505.1 archaeon
TGGAGGTACGTCGCAGTGACGAGAAAATCGAAGCAACGCCGCAGATGAGGTATTTTCAGCGGAATCAGAACTGGTATCATTTGACTTCCAGTATCAAGGTAGTGGTGTTTACCAGAATCGGAGCATACTCATCTGCGGGCAGCTCAAGAAACTCACCTACAGAGCTTGGTACCTGGCTGTAAAAGAGACTCGCTTTAATGGTTACCGGCCCTGGGGCAATATTTTCCGGAATAGCCCATGTGTAGTTCTCGATCTTGGTCTCCATAGGACCGATCCGGTAGTCAACCAAAGTGTTGTCCGCAGTGTACCACTGGCAGATGGTCATACGTTTCTGAGGATCAAAGAATGGTCGACGGAAGATCCGGGCGCCGTCAGGGCAATTGCCGTCCCGTTTTACCCCTTTAAAGCCCTTGATTTCCATGATCTCCCCCATGGCTTGATATGCCATGGCCCCGGAGTCAGCAATGGTATACTCTTCCCCTTCAAAGCCCTTGCGATTTACCGGGATCTGATAGCTTTTGCCGCCGGCGTCAATGGCCTGCACTTCCAACCAGAGCATACGTTCTTCAGTGGAACCTGAAGGGATATGATGCCCTGCCTTGCCATTAAAGAGCTCTGCCCGTAGTTTCAGTGTGGAACCAGGAGAGATATCTGTCTTTTTTGCATAGAGGGCCAGGTCAACAGCACCGGCAAGCTTGCTGGGGAAGTGGGAACCATGAAAGCTGTGGTGGGCAAGATCGGCCCTGTCCTTCCCGCCATAGGCGGACTTGCCAGGTGAGTGATACATATGGCAATCCTGACACCGTGTCCCCTTATTGGCATAAGGTCCTGCCTTCCATTCACGATAGGTTTCCTTTACCCAGGCCCCATAAGGACTCTGCTCATCATGGCACGTGGCACAGAGTTCCGGACTCCTGGTAAACTCCGAGTATTTCACCCCGTGGGAAGGAGACTTTGCATCGGCCCTTGGTCCCTGCTTCACCTTGTCCGGCTCGATGATGAAGCTAAAATTAAAGGGTTCTTTTTCAGTTGATCCGGTTATGTTGTGACAGATCTCACAGCTCACGCCTTCATTGGCCCTGGTCCCGGCTTCAGCAGGCCTAGGAGGAATGTCTCCGCTCAAAAAGGCAAGAGGACCATGGCAGGCAATGCATCCGCCCTTGACACCGGAGACCTTCTCAAGTTTCAGGGCGTGGGGAAGGGCCAGCTTGAAGTATTCAACCTGATCCCATTCATGTGTAAAACTCTGTGACATCAGGCACTGCTGCCACTCCTGATAGATCTCGCTGTGACAGGCACCACACTTCTTGGGTTGCTTAAAATCTTCATACTGGAATTTGCCGGTTTCTGCACAGTTTCCAATAAAAGGGGTCAAAACAAAGAATATTGCCCAAAAAATCACCTTTCCTTTTTTCATAGTACCTCCTCCGATAGAATGGGACGCCGAAGGCGCCCCATTCGCATCAATTATTTCTCCATCTTGGCCGTAGCCCTCATGGTCATGGCGAGTTTCTTGATCTCACCCAGGTCCTTGGTCATCATGGCCCAGCCGTACCAATAGGCATAATCCGGATTGACGTGGAAATTGCCCTGGTAGGTCCGCATCCGGTGCTTCATGTACATCTGGAACAAGACCTGATCTATATGAGACATCTGGTCCATATTACCACCACCGGTCCTCAAAAAATACAGAAAGTCCGGATAGGCAAAGGCATAGTTTTCAGGTTTCTTGATAATGCCGTCTTTGTAAAGAGCAGCCACTGTCTCGATACCTTCTGCCATAAGACGGTCGGCTTTCTGCATCATGGAATCACCGTAAGCCAGTTGCTCTCTTGCGTACTCCTCAGAGTGGCACTTGCTGCAGGTCTTGATCATTTTCTCTCGTTCAGTGAGCCATGCCTCCTCAGTCAAACGGACCATGTCCACGGATTTTACTGCATCCAGGCGTGCAGTCGGCTCCCCTGTCTCAGGGTTCAAAACGCCAAGGGCCTTGAGGATGGTCACCCTGTCAGCAGCCCACTGCTTGTCTTCAGGAAGAGGCAGCCGTACGCCCAGAAAGCCCCAGGCTGTCCTGTTCTCGTGGGTTCCGTTAGGCAGATGACAGAACTGACATGTCGGGGCTGCGGCCTTCTCAGACAGCTTGCCTTTTTCCTTCATGAAATAACGAGTCCCGTGCTTGGCACTGCTCCACATCTCCCACTGGGGATGATCGTAACCCATATGGCACTGCTGGCATGCCCTGGGGTCCTGGGCCTCCTTTTTGGCAAAGCTGTGCCTGGTATGGCATTCATCACACGAGTTGTTCTGATAGCGGTATCCCTTGTCCCGCTGTTCTTTTTTCTGGGCCTCACTCTTAACACCCATATTGTGACAACCGCCGCAGCCCCTGCCTCCTTCCATCAACTCATCGGGCTCAACGTGGGTAACCGGCATGGCGTTCAGGGAAGTCCACCCATGATTGTGCTTGCCTTTAACAAACGAATCGAATTGCTCTTCATGGCACTGGGCGCAGACATGTTCATCAGGCAAAGTGACCTTCTTGAAATCCTTGGCGTTTGTGTGCTCCTCGCCATGACAGACCGAACAAGTCACGTCTTCTTCGCTGTGCTTGCTGGATTCCCAGTCAGCTACCTGTCCGGGAGAAATGTCTCTGTGACAGGTGATACAGGCCTCTTCAGCTCCGATTGCCAGGCCTGTGAAACAGAACATGGCAATAGAGCACCCCAATACGACAATCCACTTCCTCTTCATAACGTACCTCCTCAGTTAAATGTTGCGGTCAACGGCAGCAAGCTGATCTGATGAACAAGGAATGTCGCCCAGACACTGCTCAGCATACGGGCAGTATGAGGCACAGCCAAAATCCATCTTGGGATTCACAAACCGATGGCCGCATTTCTTGCACAGGCGCGTTGTGTCGTCCTTAAAGAATTCTACTTGGCTTCCACATTTGGGGCACCTGACTTCAAAAATGGCCCCAGGTTTCCAGTAACGGCTGTCTTGTCCAGGGCATTTCATGGTGTGTTATCCAAAATTAGCTCGTAATAGCACGATTATGGGTTATGCCTTCCGCAATTTTTTTCACCAGCTTTCTCATACTTTCCACCAGCCTTTTTTTATATGGGCCTCCTTTTCTAATTCTGCCAGCTTCCTGATCTTATAGCCAGAATCCCTTAAAACACCATACAGCACACCGCAGCCGGTGTCTTCGCGCACAGCGTCTCCTTTATCAGCAAGGTCAAGCATCTCTTCTGCGAGTTTGAGCGTTTTCTTAATGTTTTCATCACACGGCTTCATTGTCTTGATCCCTTCTAATGACGTATCTCTTTGAAAAGGTTTTCAACGCCATATCATCAAGATCTGTGCCAGAATAAAATTGTACAAAATAATAGGAAAAAGGCTTTAATATTGGGCAGTTAGTTTCCACTTGCTCCGTTGACGTACGCCGTCGTGGTGTAGGTAATTCGAGACACTTTTGAGACACTTTGTCCCAGGCGAAAAGAAATGAATCCAACATGCTGATACTGTGATATATTTGGGAATCAGAAAGGTACAAGAGTGTCTCACATCAAATTATGAGACATAAACGTCTCATGAGACATCCTGGAAATCGCCAAGAAACCGGTAAAGGGTGGCGCGCCCGACACCAAGGAGTCTGGCCGCCTTAGCCTTGTTCCCTCCGCTTCTGGCCAGGGCAGCACGAACACTATCCCAATCCAGTTTTCGGGAAGGGCCCCTGGAGGTTTGTTCATTTTGCCATTTTTTCAATTCCACTGGAAGGTCATCAGGCTGAATAATCCGGCCCTTGGACTTGACAAGCGCGAATCGAATGGCGCTTTGAAGCTCACGGACGTTTCCAGGCCAGGGATAGTCCTTCATCAGTGCCACGGCCTCTTTGGAAAGACCCAGGGTTTGTTGTCCGTCTTCACTGGCCTCATTGATGAAGTGCTCCAGCAAAAAAGGAATGTCGTTTTTTCGCTTCCTGAGTGGCGGCAGGTGAATCGGGACCACGTTGATGCGATAATAGAGGTCCTCGCGAAAATTGCCTCTCTCCACTTCGCGCTTCAGATCCCGATTTGTAGCGCTGATCAGGCGCACATCCACCGAGGTGGTCTTTTCGTCACCCACGCGCTCGAACGTCCCGTCCTGAAGGACCCGCAAAAGCTTTGCCTGCATAGGCTTTGGCAGATCAGCCACCTCGTCCAGAAACAGGGTGCCGTTGTCAGCCAGCTCAAACCGGCCTTTTTTATTCCGCACAGCTCCGGTAAAGGCCCCTTTCACATGCCCGAAAAGTTCACTCTCAAGTGTTCCTTCCGGAAGCGCTGCACAATTGATAGGCACAAAAGGACCTCCGCCCCGACGGCTCTCATCGTGGATGGCATGTGCCACCAGCTCCTTTCCTGTGCCGGTCTCACCGTCAATGTGGACAGGATAGTCGTTGGTACTCATATCACGTATCTGTTTATAAACCTGAAGCATTTTCGGATCATGCCCGATGATCCCGGCAAAGCCCTTGAGATCCCCAAGCTGAATTCTTAACCCAATCAGGTCCGTTACATCCCGAAAAGAGGCGATAATGCCAACAAAGCGTCCAGCCTCATCTTCCCTGCCGTTCACCGTCATCTCAATCCGCCTGGCCGCGCCCTTCTTGGTGAGAATATTGAGGGGGTAATAAAGATGATCCAGAGAATCAGGCGGGCCATCTTGAAAAGAGCAGCGACTGCCGCAGAAAGGTCCGTCAAAGGCCTCATGGCAGTCTTTCCCAAGGACATCTTCTCTGGAATAGCCGGTTATTTTCTCAGCAGCCCGGTTGAAAAACACAATGTATCTATCTTTGTCATGGGCGATGATGCCCTCAGAAAGGTTATCAAGGATATTTTCCAGGTTCTTCCTGTTTGCCAAATTTTTAAACTGTAAGGAAAGGTGAGCTTCGACAAGTTCTTTAAAACTTGCCATGAGCTTCTCATGCCGTTTTTCGTATTTATTCTCCTTTGAATCAAGCACACAGATAGTGCCAAACACTTCACCATCAGGCCAGAGGAGCGGAAAACCAAGGTAGGAAATCATCCCCGATTCTATATCCGGGTTCTTATCCCACTCTTTATCCTTCAACGCATTTGGAACCAGAAGCTTATTCCTCGTCTTTATTACCCTCTCGCAGTAAAGGCCGGCCAGATACTCCCTGTCTCCTGCTTTATATGGATTTTTGCTTGATTCACTTGAGCGAAAGACTTTGATGTAAGGCTCATCAACTTTCATGATCAAGGCAGAGGGCACGTTAATGATCTCTGCTATTGTATTCACAATGCTCTGCCAGGTGTTGACGATTTCATCGGTTATCCCGATTTCACTTTTGTTTATTTCAGAAGCCATGCTCAGAACATTACCTGGATATCGAGTGGGCGAAAAGGAAAGGCCTTAACCCCCTATTCCGGACAAACCGGAATAGTGCCTTAAGTGAACCCTGAACCTGTGAACGCCTACAAATACTCTTTAAAAATGATCGTATCATGATATGACATTTAAAAAAAGGGGAGGCGCATTCATCAAGGATTGTCAAACAGGCCGGCAGCCTCGGCGAGCTTGTCCGGCGAACCTATGATATATAGCACATCCTTTGCGAAAAGCGGCATATCGGCCTTTGGATTGGCCAATATTCCCTGATCCCTGCGAATTGCCAATACGGTAATTCCAAATTTCCTCCTCAAATCCATCTCAGCCAGACTCTTACCGGCTAAGGATGATTTTTCACCAATCCGCACCGTATCGATTTCGACATCAGGCATATAAAGGTTCAAATCGGAAATGGCTGTCGTGTCCCTTGAAAGGCGGCGAAACATCTCGTAGCCGCCAGAGCGTACTTCAGTGACGAATTTTTCGATTTCATCTCTGGGTATGAGATATTTTGCCAAAACCCGGGCAAATATTTCCACTGATGTCTCAAACTCTTCCGGGATTACTTCGTTGGCCCCTAATTCATAGAGAGATTTCATCTCCTGGAGATAGCGCGTTCGTACGATCACATGGACCTTCGGGTTTAATCTCCTTGTGACTTCGGTGATCCTGCGAGTGGACGCAGGATCATTAATCGCCACAACAACAATTCTGGCATCTTTGATGTTTGCATGCTGAAGCACTGCTTCCCGGGTTGCATCGCCAAAAAAAATCGGTTCCCCTCTGGCTTGTTCGCTCCTTACTGTTTCAGGGTTCATTTCAATAATTGCGTAGGGAATACCCGCAAATCTGGCAGCCCGGGCCACATTACTGCCGTTTACACCGTAACCGACAATGATAAGGTGGTCCTTTTTCCTCTTAGCCTCGATTTCTGCAACTGGAGAAAAGCCCGATATTACCTTTTCCGGAAGGGGCAAGCGAAGGACAAGCTCAGCCAGACGAGGCGACAGGGCTATGACAAATGGAGTAGCGGCCATAGTCAGCACAGAGCAGGCCAGAAACATCTGATACGCGTCACCAATCAGGAGACCATGTTCCATGCCGGTTTCCGACAGAATGAAGGAAAACTCACCTACCTGGCCCAGCGCGATGCCGGCCAGAATTGCTGTGCGTAGGGGAAGGCCCAATAAAAACGCCGCCAAGCCGGCGATGAAGCTTTTTAAGACCAAAATTCCCACGGCAATGAAGGCAATAGTCGCTGGATGCTCAAAAAGGAAACCGACATCAAGAAGCATTCCAACAGATATGAAAAAGAAGCTGGTGAAAACATCCCGAAATGGCAGAATACTGCCTAGGGCCTGATGACTGTATTCAGACTCGGAAATAATCAATCCTGCCATAAACGCTCCCAGGGCAAGGGAGAGCCCTGCGCTGGAAGTCATCCACGCAACCGAGAGGCATATGACTATTATGCACACCATAAAAAGTTCCTGGCTGCGCGTCCGGGCTATTTGATACAATAGACGCGGGACAATCCACTTTGCACTGACAATTACAAAACCGATAATAGCAATTCCTTTCGCCGTTATAATGAAAAAAAACTCTCCTGATCTACCCGCCGCTCCAGCCAGAAGAGGCGTGAGAAGAATCATCGGCACGATAATGACATCCTGGAAGATCAAAATGCCAAGATCTGTGCGTCCATGGGGGCTGTCAACCTCAGCCCTTTCCTGAAGGAGTTTCAGCACAATTGCCGTGCTCGAAAGTGATATAAGAAAGCCTATGAAGATCGATTCGCCAACTGGCTGACCCAGGCGGTTAACCACAAAAAAAGTTACCAAAATGGTAAGCAATACCTGTATTGATCCTCCCAGGAGTACTGTTTTCCTGATTCGCAGCAGCTTTTCGAGGGAGAACTCGATTCCGATTGTGAAAAGCAGCAACACAACGCCGACTTCGGCCAGAATTTCAACCTCATGGACTGCCCTTATCAGTCCCAGACCGTAAGGCCCAGCTATTATTCCTGTAACGAGGAATCCAACAATGGCCGGCACCTTGAGCCGATGGCAGACAAAGAGGACAGCGACAGACAAACCGAAAATGATGACGATGTCATTTAGCAGCGGTATTTCCATTATCCTGAAGCCTCAACTGTATAAAAAACGGGCCTCTTTCATAT
>JAIWFS010000046.1:0-7552 GCA_048631505.1 archaeon
TTAGGGTTAGAGCCTAAAGTGAACTAAAGTTAAGGTGTCGCTTCGCTCCATCTATTAATATTACAACTTTAGGCACTTTAGCTCACTTTAGGCACTTCAAACTCAATTAACTTGTAATTCCCAATTCCCAATTTTTAACTCTTAACTCATAATTACATAGTGGCTGGGGTGGGAGGATTCGAACCTCCGAATGCGGGCTCCAAAAACCCGTGTCTTACCACTTGACGACACCCCAACAGCCCTTTTTCAACTATAAACTCTCTACCAATAAAGTGTGAAGGCCCCTGTTGACTTCAAGACTAGAGGCTGCCCCTTGGGCCTCTTCCTGAGATAGAAAGGACCCGAGGACCGTCGATCCGCTCCCTGACATCAAGGCCGCTTCAGCTCCAAGTGCCATAAGCTCGGCCTTGATCCGGCCTATTTCAGGATATCTGGCTATAATCACCTTCTCTAGATCATTCCGCCACATAGCGGTTTGAATGACCTCTAAGGCGTCAAAAATAGTGTCCTGATCCCGCCCTGTCAATACGTAATTTTCATAGGCCCATCGAGTACTTACGCTAAAACCAGGATAGACCAGCACATACCATCCGTGAGGGACATTAACGACCTCAAGCTCAGTGCCTATCCCCCTTCCCACTGCCGCAGGCGCATCAAGAAGGAAAAACGGCACATCCGCCCCGAGACTACAGCCGAGCAAATGGAGAGATGCCCCATTAAAAGGAAAGCCGGCCAACTCATTCAGACCTTTTAGCACAGATGCAGCATCACTGCTGCCGCCTCCCAGACCTCCACCTATGGGAATCCTCTTTCTTAAAAGGATTTTAACCGTGAGATCCAGACCGGCTTTTTCCAAAAACAGCTCGGCTGCCTGGTATGCCAGATTATCCGGGCCTGATGTCAACTTGTTGCCGGGACATTCTAAATAAACCCCTTTTTTTTCACCCTGGCCCACAGACAGCTCAATCTCGTCCCAAAGAGAAATCTTTTGGAACATTGTAAAAATAAGGTGATATCCATCAGAGCGGCGCCCATTAATCAGCAGAAACAGATTTATTTTGGCAGGGGCCAAAAGGCTCAAAGAACTCATGCGATGGTTACGTTATTGATTATGGACCTTTTCCAAGATCAGGATATAGCCTTAACATACCTCATTCGCAAATCGAAAAGTATGTGCTCCAAAAAGCCCTTTTCGTCCTCAGCTAGATTTCCGACCGTCTTTTTCTGAAGCATGGCCAAGGTATCTATAGTATGTTGAGCAAGGATGATATCCTTCTTTGTTTCCCCTGAGCCGAACTCCGGGATCTCACCCAGATGAACCAGGGCTGACGTATTAAGAGAGAACAAAAAAGTGGAAAAGTTCACATCAGGAAGTGGCGCTGAATCAGGCTCTTCCGATTCAGTAGACTTGGAGTCACTCGAATCTTTCTGATCTGTGCCTTTCTCGGCACTGTGCCTCTTGTCCGTAACCTTGAAGTCTTCCCCATCACTGTGATTCATTGCTTTTTTTCTCCTTAAATTCTGAGGTACTTATCGGACTTATTTAGAAGTTAGAACAAAAAATGATTTTGGGCAACCCCTGCTTCCAGCATGCGGAAGCTGCTTTTTCTGGAGGTGGCAAGAGATGGTAGCCTGACAATACCGTCTCTTGCTTTTTTCTGTTCATAATTCCAAACGATCCAAAAACTCCCTCCTTACCAACTGGATTTCGTCTTCCCGGTACCTGACCTCTCCGTCCAGTCTGGCCTCAAGCAGACGATGGAGTATTGTCCGGAAGAGAGGGCCTGGCTCAAGACCCATATCCTTTAAATCATCTCCTGTAAGCAAGGGGCTTGCATCACATAGTTCTGTGATATACCTGGATATAGCCTGCCGGGCGTCTTCGTTCTCAGTAATTGAAAGGATATGGAGGAGGAGATCAATATCCAGGCCTTTCAGCAGCCAATAGACCTCACTGGCCTTCATAAAAGATCGCCTGGAAAGAAGACCGAGGGCCTTTATTGCAACTTTACGTCCTTCCACAAAGATATTCCTCTTTGAGCCAACAAGGCCCAGACGGTCTACAACTTCTTGAATTTCTTGAAATTTCAGCCCTTCAGAAAGCGCCAGCAGATAAACCACCCACCTCCTCGGCCTCTGTGGTCTAAAGAGCAGATCATGCCAGGCCAGGACATCGTAGGACCGGGTAAGGACTCCTTCTTCCTTTGGTCCTAATCGAATGCTTTGGTGAATCACTTTCAGTAAGCCTAGACCGGCCAGCCTTCTGATGGCAGACCTCGGATCCGGCTCCTTTAATATCAACGTGAGTTCGGTAAGTAAACGCTTTCCGGAAAGTCTTGAGAATAAGTCGAGATGCACGGCATTCCGGATCAACCTCAATGTCTGCTTGCCTATTCTGAAACCGTATCGTTGCTCAAAGCGGACTGCCCGGAAGACCCTGGTCGGGTCTTCAACAAAACTCAGGCTGTGGAGGACCTGTATAATACGGTCTTTGAGATCCCTTTGGCCTCCAAAGAAGTCTATCAACAACCCGAATTCCTTCGGATTTAGCTTAATAGCCAATGTGTTGATGGTAAAATCCCGCCGGAACAGATCTAACTTAGTGGACGAAAGGGCTACTGTGGGCATGGCGGCTGGATACTCGTAGTATTCCCACCGGGCTGTTGCCACGTCCACTTTAAAGCCGTCAGGGAAGATCACAACCGCTGTCCCGAACTTCTGGTGGGCACGAACCCTTGCTCCGAACCGGTTGGCAAAGGCCCTGGCAAAGGCAATTCCATCTCCCTCAACTACCAGATCTATATCCAGGTTGGGCTTTCTTAATAACAGGTCCCTCACAAAGCCACCTGCGACACAGATATGAAAACCCTCACCCTCTGCCACTTCCCCTGCATTCATCAATAGATCAAGTATATGGGAAGGGAGCTTCTCCCTCAGCAAAGAGACAACGTTCTTGCGCTGTTCCTTTCCTGAAAGCAGAGCTTCAGGTCTTCTTGCAGCATCTCCACTCAATATCTGAAGGAGATCCGTCCTGGTGATTACTCCTTCTACCTGTCCTTTATCCACTACAGGGACAAAACGCTGACGACGGTTGACAATAAGTTCCTGGACTTTGGCAAGAGTGTCTTCCGGATAGATGACCTCGAAATCCGTAGTCATATATTCACGTACCGGCAGGTCTGAAAGACCATGGTATATTGCCTTCTCCACGGTCCTGCGGGAAATGAGGCCCAGGACCTTTTTTTCTTGGACCACAGGCAAAACAGTGATGCCATAACGCGTTAATTTATCATTGACCTGGGAAAGAGTGATGTCCGGCAGGACCGAAAGCACCGGATACGACATAATGTCTTTCACTTTAGGCTCGGTTCCGAGCTGCCTGTGAAGTTCGGTGACAAGGCGCTCTTCAGCCTCAGCCAGAGTCAGCCCCTTTATCGTGGCAGAGGCAGCCATGGGGTGGCCTCCTCCACCGATTGCCTTCAGCACCTTCCCTACGTCAACCCTCTCATCCCGGCTGCGGCCCACTATCAATACTTGATCTGCCATAAGTGCCATGGCAAAAATTACGTGGAGTTTCTCCATATCCATTAGTTCGTGAGCCAGGACAGCGAAGTCTTCCACATAAGCCGGCGATGATGTCTTTGCCAAAGTGACAGGGATACCGGCCAGAGTATAAGTGGCTGCGGTGTTCAAAAGATCGTTCAAGAGCTCTACATGTTCAGGGGTGAACCTGTGTCCGAGGAGTTCGGAGATTGCCTTGAGGTCAGCCCCTTTCTCAAGCAGCCAGGCAGCCGCCTCCAGATCCTCGGAAGTGGTGGAGCTGAAAGTAAAAGAGCCCGTGTCCTCATATATACCCACAGCCAGAAAGGTCGCCTCGTCAGGACTTATATCCACTCCTTTTTCTCTCAGGAGTCGGATCATCAGGGTCGTGTTTGCGCCCACCGGTCTGAAAAAGGTCTTAGAGGCTTTTATGTCCCCACTAGAAGGGGGATGATGATCGAATACATGGACTTCAACATCAGGCCTTTCCAGAAGCGAAGCCAAAGAACCAATACGGCTTTTCTGCCTGGTGTCTACCACTACCAGAAGCTTGACCTTGTCAAGATCTATGTCTTTTAAACGTTTTACGTTTATGAAGTAACTGCTCGACTGCAGGAGAAAGTCCCGCAGATCCTTCTCCTGGGAGCCAGGCAGCACGATTTGAGCCCCGGGATAAAGTTTGCTTGCGGCCAAGGAAGATGCCAGGGCATCAAAATCCGCATTGAGGTGGGAGGTGATAATAGTTGTAGAAAAATCTGTTGGGATTTCGGCCAAGGAAGTCCTTTAAAATTTGCCACCTGTGCGGCTAAGAAACTATTCAAAATCAATCACGATAATTCTTTTTTTGCTTCCCTAACGATTTTTTAAAAACGCAGCTTATGGCCCTGTTATGTTATGTGATCTCGTAAAAAGTCAGTAAATGAAAAATTGCATGCAATGCTTGGTGTAATGATATGTCCAAAATAACAACATACCGAGCCTTCACTGTATGAAAAAGCGCTTCAGGACTTTTTACGAGACCATCAAGTAAAAATCACAGAATCACTTGCCCACCTTATGTGGATTGACAGTAAGGACCGGGCAATTGGCCCCTTTGGCAACGCCTAATGCTACGCTGCCAAACAGGATCTTCTCCAGCCCCTTTCTCCCATGGGTCCCGATTATGATCATATCTGTGCCGCTCTTCTCGGCGTGTTTTATTATTTCTTCCGCCACATCGCCCACAGCAACTGTTGTCTCAACATCCAGACCTGCAAATTTCTCTCCCACGAACCTGTACATGGCCTTCTGGCCACCTTCCAAAAGCTCCCCTTCAAAGCTGGAATACCAGGCAGTGCCCATTTCAAAACCAACAAAATCCGCTGAACCTCTCACCACGTGTATAAGCTCTATCTTTGCTCCTAACTTTTCTGCCATAAGCTTTACATAAGGCAAAATCTTCTCAGAGCTTTCAAAAAAATCTACAGGATACAGAATCTTTTTAACTTCTACCATCGAGACATCCTCCTTTTGGTTATTCCTAATTTCCGACTAGATCAAAACACCCTGTCTATGGTTGCTTCAATTTTTTTATCTGACTATGCAATGTACACAGACAGATCATGGCGACATATGTCTAATTAGCTTTAATACCTCAAAAATTTTGTCCTTTCAACCTGAAACATCTTGAGCGAATCACTTTTTACTGTGTAATCATAGTTAATTAAACTTTTAGCAGTTGTTGACCCAATGTCAAGCTTGCCGCCATGGTCCGCTGCTCCTATAATACCCCGCACAAATATTTATTTAAATAGGACACAGATTTTCGCAGATATACACAGATAAGATTATTATTCATAAATTTAAAAATCTATGTTCATCTGTGTTCAAAATGGAAATCCCTATACTATCAAGACATCTGGAGCAATAAATGGGCTTAACAGCAACGGAAAAAATTATAGATGCGCACATGGTGGAAGGTGAAATGACCCCAGGTAGCCAGATCGCCATCCGCATTGACCAGACTCTTACTCAAGACGCCACGGGCACCATGGCCTACCTGGAATTTGAGGCCATAGGCATACCTAAGGTCAAGACAGAACTGTCGATAAGTTACGTAGACCATAATTTGCTGCAATCCGACTTCCGGAATGCTGATGATCACAGGTTCCTCCAGTCTATTGCCGGCCGCTACGGTATCCATTTTTCCAGTCCGGGAAACGGCATATGCCATCAGGTACATCTTGAGCGGTGTGCTGTCCCCGGCAAGACACTGCTGGGATCAGACAGTCACACTCCGACAGCCGGTGGGTGCGGGATGCTCGCCATAGGTGCGGGTGGTCTTGATGTGGCCATGGCCATGGCCGGGCAGCCTTTCTACTTGAGAATGCCATATGTTACAGGTGTCTGTCTCACAGGAAAGCTTGGCCCGTGGGTCTCGGCAAAGGACGTCATACTGAAATTGCTCCGTCTGATGACAGTAAAGGGCGGAGTAGGAAAAGTCATTGAATACTTTGGACCCGGTGTTGCCACGCTATCTGTAACTGACAGGGCTACAATAGCAAACCTTGGAACTGAGCTGGGGGCTACCGGTACAGTCTTTCCTTCTGATGAGATGACCAGGAGCTTCCTTGTCAGCCAGAAAAGAGAAGATGCATGGCAAATTCTTAAAGCCGACCCGGATGCCGTATATCATGAAATAATCAATATGGATCTCTCTTCTATTGAACCAATGATAGCCTGTCCATCATCCCCGGACAACGTGGTACCTGTGCGAGAGGTGGCCGGACAACCGGTATCCCAGGTCATCATAGGCTCCTGTGCCAACTCATCATTCAGGGACATAGTAGTTGCTGCCAAGTCCCTTGAATCCAGGGAAATACACCCATTTGTGAGCTTTGAGATAAATCCGGGGAGCCGGCAGGTATTGGAAAACGCCGATATGGCCGGGGCTTTGCACACATTGATCCACGCCGGGGCCAGAATACACCAGTGCGGCTGCCTGGGATGCATTGGGATGGGACAGGCCCCGGCCACAGGAACTATCTCTTTGAGGACCTTTACCCGCAACTTCCCCGGAAGAAGCGGCACAAAGGATGACCGGGTATATCTGTGCAGCCCTGAAACCGCGGTTGCATCCGCGATACAAGGGGTAATTACAGATCCGAGAGATCTTGGGCAAGCCCCTGAAGTATCGCTTCCTGAGACGTATCTTATTAATGACAATGGGATAATCCCTCCGCCTGAGGACGGCTCGAACGTATCAGTACTGCGCGGCCCCAACATAAAACCTCTTCCGGAGTTTGAGCCTCTGCCGGAAGACTTGAAGGCCAAGGTACTCCTCAAAGTGGAAGACAACATAACCACTGACCATATAATGCCTGCCGGGAGCAAGATATTACCACTCAGGAGCAACGTGCCTGCTATCAGTGAGTATGTCTTTTCCGCTATTGATCCGGAGTTTTCCTCAAGGGCCAAGGAGGCAGGTATTGTGATCATAGTCGGAGGGGAGAATTACGGCCAGGGCTCCTCCAGGGAGCATGCGGCCCTGGCACCAAGGTACCTTGGAGTACGTGCCAAACTGGTAAAGAGCTTTGCCAGAATACACAAGGCAAATCTTGTAAATTTCGGCATCCTGCCACTTACCTTTATAGATCCGGATGACTATGATCGGATTGAGCAGGGAGACACTGTTAATATCCCAGGTCTAAGGACTGCTCTGCTGGAAGGCTCAGACACGGTGTCAGTAGAAATCGAAAAGGACAAAACAATACAGGCCCGCCTGGAGCTGTCTGAAAGAGACCGCCTGATACTGGCCTCGGGCAGCCTTCTTAATTGGGTAAGGGCCAGGATTGAGGCCGGGCAGCCAACAATTAAATGTTGAATGCTAAATGTTGAATGTTGAATTAAGGTATATGTTTTTTAAATCTTTTCCACAATTCAGCATTGCCTATAAAGGGCTGCATCTTGGGCTTTTTGAACTGAAAGGGTTCGGTCTTCAGCCTACAGCCTAACCACCTGAGTAGTTACATGA
>JAIWFS010000047.1:0-7387 GCA_048631505.1 archaeon
TTAAGGTCCCTGCAGCACTGTCTATGAGCAGGGTCTGTCCTTCGACCTTCAAGCAGGTAGCAGGACCGGCCCTCCTTATGGAAGGGACACCTGTTCCGGAACCAAGCACGACTATCTCCATCATTTTTCTAACTCCTTCGAAGAAGGTTCAGAGTTCAGGGTTCAAAGGTTGGAAGGTTAATAAAAAAAGCAACCCTGAACCTTGAACCCTTGAACCTTGAACCTCTGAACGGTTACTTACAGATTTAACGGAACAAGTTCTATCTGTCCCCAGATCCCAAGTTTTGTTCCCTTTATAATCACTCCTCCCAGGATTCCGGGAATTTCTTGTAAGGCATTGAGGCCAGGGTCTATATCTCTTTCTGTTCTTACCATATTCCCTATAGATGTTGCAGTTGCATCTGCCAAAGATACGGATTGAGAGACTATAGTCACTGCATCTGCCTTTCCAAGACTTCTTGAATGACCCACTGTACCCGATGAGGTGCATATTCCCAAAGGCATCCGGCCAGGAGCAACGGCAATGCCGACTCGTCCGCTAAGTGGCGAAGTGCCTGCCCAAATGGCTGAAGTAATTGGCTCAAGGACCCGGAGGAATATGTCTCCACCATTTTCCACTATAACCTCACCTGAAGTAAGCTCCACACATCTTTTGCCAATATGCTGGGCAATAGCTCCGGCCACTGCGGCCATTGGGCCGACACCAGCGGTTGCGGAACTTTCTAACATATCCCTGACTACGGCAGGGGCAAAAGGGTCGTCAGGTAAGGGGGTATAGCTTTCGAGAAAACCAGGGTGGCTGCGGGCATAATCCTCAATAGAGAGCCGGACCTCTATGACCCATGTTGAGACTTCATTTTCAAGATTGCGGTCAGACTGTATGTGAAGATCGGTTTCCTGATGGCGGACTTGAAAGCTGGTCAGGCCGTTTCTGGCTATAAAAGAACGGTATGTGCGCTTTTCTCCCACGGGCTTCAGGCCAGAATATCCCCAAGTTCCTGACGTGGGGGCCGCGTGAGCAACTCGTTAACAGCATCTTTAGGGTCAAGGCCTTCGTACAGCACCCTGTAAACCTGATTCGTAATGGGCATCTCGACCTTGTACTTCTCAGCCATGGCATAGACTGAGTTTGTAGTCTTGACACCTTCTGCTACCATGCTCATTTCCTTCAGTATGGTGTCAATGGACTGGCCCTGACCCAGCTTCAGGCCAACCTGGCGATTTCGGCTCAGGTCTCCGGTACAGGTAAGCACAAGATCTCCAAGACCGGCAAGCCCTGCAAAGGTCAGAGGATTTGCACCCAACCTCATACCCAGTCGCGACATCTCCGCAAGTCCCCTGGTAATCAGGGCCGCTCTTGTATTGGTCCCAAATCCCATACCGTCTGATATGCCGGAGGCGATAGCCATGACGTTTTTTAAAGCCCCGCCCAGTTGAACACCCATAAGATCCAAGCTGGTATAAACCCTGAAGGTCTCAGTAGTAAAAAGGTCCTGGAGACCGGTACACAGTTTATGTTCTGAAGCTGCTATTGTGACAGCAGTCGGGATGGAAGATGCTACCTCTTGAGCGAAACTTGGGCCGGAAAGGGCAGCTAACCTGCCGGATAGCCTTGAGGGAAGCACTTCCTCCATGATCTCCGTCATGGTGAGCAATGTCCTGTTTTCTATCCCCTTGCTGGCAGAGACCAGGGCATAAGGTAAATTTGGTGATTTGGTGATTTGGTGATTTGGTGATTGTGAAAGATCGTCAAGGGCCATCGCGACCTGTTTGGCGACCTCTCTGAGACCATGTGAGGGCACTACAAAGAGAATGACCTCTTTATCTGTGACGGCTTTTGAAATATCTGAGGTGATTTCCAGCGCTGCGGGCAATTCTATGCCTGGGAGGTATGATTTGTTTTCCCGGCTCTTGCGGATTTGTTTCGCAAACTCATGGTTCCTGGCCCAGAGTACTGTTTTAATTCCTTTGTTGGCCAGAAGTACGGCAAGAGCAGTTCCCCAGCTCCCGGCCCCCAATACTCCTACCCGTTTCATTCCTCGTCCTGTTCAGCCAGCTTTGCCACTGCTGCCAGGTGGTCTCCTTTCTGAATCCGTATCAGGCGCACGCCCTGGGTAGATCGGCCGATTATGCGTACGTCCTGAACGCCTATTCGAATGATATTCCCGCTGGCACCAATCAGCATGACCTCGTCATGGCCGTTTACAAGGATTACACCTACTACAGGGCCTACCTTTTCTGTGGTCTTGATATTGATTACGCCCCTTCCACCCCTTGACTGCACACGGTACTCGCTCACCTGAGTCCGCTTTCCGTAGCCGTTCTCAGTGACCGTAAACAGTGTATCCTGGGCTTCTGAGATTACCACCATTGCGACCACGCAGTCCCCCTTCGCGAGTTTAATGCCCCGCACACCTGCCGCAGTGCGACCCATGGGTCTTACGTTGCCTTCCGGAAACCGAATACTGTGTCCGTGTCTGGTGCCAAGAAATATATCAGCCTGACCATCAGTAACGGCGGCTGCTATGATTTCGTCGCCATCGCGTACTGTGGCCGCAATGATGCCTGTCGGCCTGGGCCTTGAAAATGCTTCAAGAGAGGTCTTTTTGACCACTCCGTTCTTTGTTGCCATAATCACAAAACGATCCGGTTCAAAGGTACGTACCGGCACTATAGCGGCAATATGCTCATTGGCCTCCCTGTCAATCGGCAAAAGATTTACCAGGGCTTTGCCGCGGCTCGTCCTGGATGCCTGTGGAATCTCATGGACCTTCAGCCAGTAAAGCCTCCCCAGATTGCTGAAGCAGAGGAAATAATCATGAGTGGAGGCCACAAATAGATCTACAACAAAATCTTCCTGCTTTTTGGATAGCCCGGTGATACCCTTTCCGCCGCGTCTCTGGCTGTGATACAGGCTCAGAGGGTTACGTTTAATATAGCCACTGTGCGATAATGTTACCACCATGTCCTCTTCAACTATCAGGTCTTCGATATTGATCTCTTCAGGATCCCCTATTAACTCAGTGCGCCTGGGAATAGCGTATTCGTCCTTAAGGAGCCTGAGCTCTTTTTCAATAATTTCAAGGACCAGGGCATCACTTGCCAGGATTTCTTTATAGCTTTTGATATTGTTCAGGAGTTGCTGATAATCTTCCAGGATTTTTTTCCGCTCAAGGCCGGTCAGGCGCTGAAGTTTCATGTCGAGAATTGCCTGGGCCTGAATGGTCGTGAGTCCGAAATGCTCAATAAGTCCTGATTTGGCCTCTGCAGGTGTGCTCGATCCTCGAATCAGGGCCACCACCTCGTCCAGGTTGTCAAGCGCGATCTTAAGGCCCTCGAGTATATGGGCGCGCTCTTCGGCCTTCTTAAGATCATATGTAGTGCGCCTGATGATTACGGTTTTTCTGTGCTGGAGGAAGTGGGCCAGGACCTCTTTGAGGTTGAGGAGTTCCGGTCTGCCATTGACTATGGCGAGAAGGATTGTCCCAAAAGAGCTCCCCATGGCCGTGTGTTTATAGAGATGGTTGAGGATAACCTGGGCGATCCCCTCTTTCTTCAGCTCTACTACGATCCTCATTCCATCCCGGTCGGATTCGTCCCGCACAACATGGATCCCTTCAATCTTTTTATCACGGACAAGTTGGGCGATTTTTTCTACCAGCTTTGCTTTGTTAACCTGGTATGGGATCTGGTTAATAACTATGTGTTCCCGCTTGCCTTTGGCTTGCTGTTCCACTACAGCCCTGGCCCGCATTTTGATGATTCCGCGTCCTGACTCATAGGCTGACTTGATGCCGCCTTTCCCGCATATAAAGCCGGCGGTTGGAAAGTCCGGCCCTGGAATATATTCCATAATATCGGCTACGGTCATGTTTGGATTCCGTATAAGGGCGATCAGCGCATCCACTACCTCACCGAGATTGTGAGGAGGAATGTTGGTGGCCATTCCCACGGCTATACCGGATGAACCATTGATTAATAAATTCGGCACCTTAGAGGGAAGCACCAAGGGTTCTTCAAGGGAGTTATCGTAATTAGCGACAAAATCTACGGTTTCCTTATCGATATCCGCCATGAGTTCATGGGCCAGTTTGGTTTGACGGATTTCGGTGTAACGCATGGCCGCAGGGGCATCTCCATCGACCGAGCCAAAATTCCCCTGACCGTCGACAAGAGGATAGCCCATGGAAAAGTCCTGGGCCATTCGAACTATGGTGTCGTAAACTGCCGAGTCTCCGTGGGGGTGATACTTACCTATTACATCGCCCACTATGCGGGCTGACTTCTTATACGGTTTATTATAGTCGTTTCTCAGGTCCTGCATGGCATAGAGGATGCGCCTGTGCACCGGCTTGAGTCCATCCCGGACGTCAGGCAGGGCCCTTCCGATTATCACGCTCATGGCATAATCGAGATAGGACTTCTTGAGCTCTTCGGCAATGCCGCACGACTTAGTGGTTCCAGAAAATAATTCTATCTGTTCCTGCATTTTCGCAGACTCCTGACTTGTACTGGTATTACTGTAAAGGAGGGGTCGATGTGATGTTTAGCTGAGGCTGGTCCCTGTAGTGGTCATGGTAAGCCGGCAGTGTTTCACACCCTTAAGGGCTTTTAACTTGTAGGTTAGATGGCGCAGGGCATCCGGTTCCCCACGGACAATAACTACCTCCAGACAGTTGTGGTGATCCAGGTGGACATGCTGCGACACTATAACATGGTCTGGAAAATTGTGTTGAATATCAATAATTGAATCTACCAACTCCCTCTTGTGGTGGTCAAATACATAGGCGATAACGCCTACCACCTTTTGTCCTTCAAACTCTTTTTCCCACTCCTGCTCTATTAATTTTTCCCTTATCAGGTCGCGAATGGCCTCTGACCTGTTACTGTATTCCCGCTCTCTGATGTATTTATCAAAGGCACGAATCAGATCATGAGGAATAGAGACTCCGAATCTTGTTATTGACTTATCTTCTTCTATTTTTTCCATAGTATCTCTCAGAAATTTAAATAGTAACCGTTCAGAGGTTCAAAGGTTCAGGGTTACAATTTCATGTCACAATTTCCCCAATGACTGATGACCTATGACCAATTTCACTAAACCATTGTGGCGACATATTGTCAATGAGTTAAGGCTGTTAAGCACTTAACAAAAAAAGGCCCTGGAAAGGGCCTAAAAGGGGATTAGTAAGGTCAGATGGCTCGCGTTAGTCACGAATCTGACCTGCATTTACTATGTAATCGGCTCTGAATTTACATAGGAAGGATGTGGGGTCGAAGAACAATTATCAATTCTGCTTTTTCTTTCTTCTTGTATTCGTTCCGAAAGGCCCATTTGACCCAGGGGATCCTGCCAAGAAATGGTACTTCTGTATTGTCTTCGATAGTTGTTTCATTAATCAACCCGCCAAGGATCAGCATATCGCCGTCCCGAATTTTTGCCATGGTTGTCATTTGACGGAGTGCAACTCTGGGTAGCCCGATTTCTACATCAGCCGCGCCAAACATCGTGTATTCAATTTCTCTGAGATTGGAAATGACAGGAGTCAGATATAAAACCACTTCATCATCTCCAAGCACATTACACACAACGGAGAAAGATAAGCCTGACATGACGTCTTCAGTTTCAATGGTATAATCAACTTGACCGCTATCTCCGCTTCTCAGGGCAGTTACCTCACTGATATAGCGAATGGATTCACCAACTGTCAAAACCCCTGGAGAACCGTTGAGCAGGTTCAGGCGAGGTTGTGACAAAATACGTACTGTTCCCTGTTCGTCAAGCGCGTTGACAAGTAAGTTGAAATCTATGGGGCTGAGATCGACTTCTCCGAGCAGGCGGATTCCTTTTTGTCTTTGAGGGTTACTTGGATCACTGTAATCCACATAGTACACTTTGTTGCTATCACCAAATTTAACAGTCCCACTGATTAAAGGTGTATCTCTTTCAGAAGCCTTTAATACCTCGGACCAATCAATTCCTCTTGATGACTCTTCTGAAAGTACTACTTCAATGACATCGGCTCGAATGGCTACCTGGCGGTACAGCCACGATTTGAAGGTGTCAATATAGTCCGCTACATGCTTTTGAAGCGATGGGGATGCATTCACTGTAACGATACCCAGCGATTCATCAATGGTAAATGAGCCCTTTCCCGACCTTACCGGCCCGGAAGGTTCTGGAGTGGCTGTTTGTTGTGCTTGTGTGGCAGCAGGCTGTGGTTGTGCTGGGACTGTTGGTGGTACTATTGCCTCCCTTTCAGGAGTCTTCGGTTCCCATATCTCCAATATCTGATTGAGATTTTGTCTAAAACTCTTCCAGAGATCATATCGATTGACATAGCGGGTTTGGCTGCCTTCTGTTTCCTGCTCTTCCGTTGGAACAGTGGCAAGACTTACCTCCCCAAGATTGTCAGTGTTGGTAGATCCGCCAAGCATATTACCACCTATAGCAGTGGTAAACGTATATGACACATTCGGCATAGCTACCTGATAGGTCTTTGTCTGTTTATACCCGATGATGAGCGTGTCATTCTTGAACTCAAAGAAATAATCCAATTGACGAAGGACGTTGTCCAATGCTACCCAGAAATCATCATCTGCCTTGATGTCGACATCCACCATCGCGTTTGGGTTGGCATCTTCATTCCAGCTAACATTAAAGCCTTTCAAATTAGCCAGCCCCTTAATAATGTCCCGCAGGACTACTTTTCCGCTTTGAGATTCTATGTTTGCGCCAACCTTTAGCTCAGGAAGCCCTAACGCACTTTCCTTAACTTGTATATCTTCGACCGTGAACGAAGGTTGCCAGCTTACGGAAGGACGGGATGGAGCAGGAGCACTGTAAGGGACAGACTGTTCTTCAGGCTGAACTTCAGCCTGTGGACTCGCGTCTGTTTTTTCTATTCCCTGGTCAGCCTGAGGTTCTGCCTGGGGAGTCTTTGAAAGGCTTTGCTTGGAGGCTACGCACCCGGTCATGAGTCCAATTATCAGGAATAACAGGAACATACCCTCAGTATAGTGCCGGATGCGAGGTAATCTGTTGTTTAATTTATTCATATTGGAGTACATCTTCGTCCCTCCATGCCCGAATCGACTAGTCCCAATATATCTAGATACAAAAAGCCAATGAGGAAGTTATTTATTTACGTTGGTTGTCATCAATATTTCCATTCGTTCCTTTGCGTATCGCTGTGATCTCATAGGAATTGACGCTCCTCCCTGCAAGACTGCCCTATATTCAGTAATTGCTTTGTCAATTTGACCAAGATGTTCATAAACTCGCGCCCGCAGGAGCATAGCGTCTGCCGAAAGCTCATAATTGGCCTCGATATTATTTAACAGCCGGAGTGCCTGTCGATATTCACCTTCAGATTCATAGAAGACC
>JAIWFS010000048.1:0-7330 GCA_048631505.1 archaeon
AGGCCTTGGGAAAACCTTGGGGCGGTAGATTCCAGGAGGCCACTGAAAAAATGCTGGAGGAGTTTTCAGCCTCTGTCCACTATGACCGCAGACTGTATCGCCAGGACATAGCAGGCAGCAAGGTCCACGCCCGCATGCTGGCAAGACAGGGGATTATCTCAGATAAAGACGCAGATGCCATAATTAAGGGCCTTGGCGAGATAGAGGAAGAAATCGCTTCCGGAGGCTTTGTATGGAGCCACGAGCTTGAGGATGTACATATGAACATCGAACAGGCCCTGGTTGAGCGCATCGGAGAGGCCGGGAAAAGGCTCCACACAGCCAGAAGCCGTAATGATCAGGTTGCTGCAGACACCAGACTTTACCTGAGAGAAGAAATCGATCGCCTGGATGGACTCCTTTCATTGCTACAGGAAGCGCTTTTGCACCAGGCAAGGGCCCACGAGGACCTGATACTCCCCGGCTACACCCATCTCCAGAGGGCACAGCCGGTTCTCTGGCCACATCACATGCTGGCCTATTTTGAAATGTTCAGGCGTGACAGGGATAGGCTCCAAGACTGCAGAAAGAGGGTAAATATTTGTCCCCTTGGAAGTGCGGCCCTGGCCGGGACCGGCTTCCCAATAGACAGGGAATACGTGGCTGAGGAGCTGGGCTTTCACGGAATTACTGCTAACAGCCTGGACGCTGTAAGCGACCGGGACTTTATTATTGAGTTTCTGGCAACGGCAAGCATTGTAATGGCCCATTTGAGCAGGCTGTCTGAAGAACTGATTCTGTGGACCTCTGCAGAGTTCAGTTTTGTGGATCT
Source organism: archaeon (assembly GCA_048631505.1). Classification (GTDB taxonomy): domain Bacteria; phylum Desulfobacterota; class Dissulfuribacteria; order Dissulfuribacterales; family UBA3076; genus UBA3076. The sequence goes on from JAIWFS010000048.1 coordinate 812, forward strand.
GCCTGACAGCTTCTGTACCGGCTCAAGCATTATGCCCCAGAAAAAGAACCCCGATGTACCCGAACTGGTGCGCGGGAAGACCGGCAGGGTCTATGGCCACCTGATGTCTCTTCTTACTATTATCAAAGGCCTTCCCCTTGCCTACAACAGGGACCTCCAGGAAGACAAAGAGGCACTTTTTGACACGGTTGATACTGTATGCGCCTCAGTGGAGATAATGGCTGCCCTGGTGGCCAGGCTGGTCCCAAGGAAAGAGCATATCTCCCGGATCGTGACACAGGGTTTTCTTACTGCCACTGACCTTGCTGATTACCTTGTGAAAAAAGGTATGCCTTTCAGGCAGGCCCATTCAGTGGTCGGCAAGGCGGTTTCCCAGTGCATTTCCCAGGGCAAAGAGCTTACGGATATGAGTCTTGAAGACCTAAAGGCCTTTTCTTCTCTTATAGACGAGGATATATTTGATGTGCTGTCAATAGAGGGCTCTGTGGGAACAAGGCGCTGTCCGGGAGGCACAGCACCTGAGCGAGTAGCCGAGGCACTGGCAAAGGCGGAGAAAAAAATGACATATGAATAATATCGCCCGGATAATTTCTTGGAAAAGGTTAATCATTTTTGCCTTTTGCATTTTACTGGCGTCCTGTGGGCGCAAGGCACCTCCTGTCCCTCCTGGTACCCTCCGGCCCAAGGCTATCAAGGACTTGAGCTATAAGGTTATCCCGGAAGGCATTGAGCTAAAATGGAGTGTCCCTGTAAGAAACAGAGACGGCAGCCCCCTTGTCAGGATCAAGGGCTTTAGGCTGTTGAAGGCAGAGATACCGCTTGAGGAGTATTGTGAGGGGTGCCCGCCGCCTTTTGGGCAGCTTATTGAGGTCCCCTTTGATGCAAAACCGGAAAAAGCAAGGAAGATGGTCTATGAAGACCGAACCGTGCGTTCCGGCACGCAATATATATACAAGGTTTGCACTGTAAAGGGCTGGCTGAATGTCAGCGATACGTCAAATCAGGTCTCTCTGGCCTGGCACGTTTTGCCATCTGCGCCTTCAGGGTTCATGGTTCAGTTAACCAAAGACGGGATTTATCTCTCCTGGCAGGCACCCTCAAAATGGACAGATGGCAGGCCTGTGGACAAAGGACTTTTATACAGGATCTACCGGGCCGGAACAGGGACGGATAAATGGAAGACCCTCCCTGGTTTAGTGGATTCCACAGGCTATCTCGATCTCTCGGCAAAAAAGAGGGCCCGTTATCAATACAGGGTGGCGGCAGTTCTACCATATTACGGCACTGAGATTGAGGGACTCTGTACGCATGAAACCACAGTGCAGCCGACAGATATTATCCCGCCGGCAGCACCTGTGGGCCTGGTTGCTGTCCGGTCTGCCGATGGAATTGAACTCTTCTGGCAGGAAGAAACAGAGTCTGACATTTCAGGCTATATTGTATACAGAAAAGGACCGGATGAACTAATAGACAAACTGAACAACAAGCCCTTACCTGTATCCAGGTTTCTGGACCGGACTGTTTTACCCGGCGGACTATATACGTATTGGGTAACTGCGGTGGACAAGGCATATCCACCAAACCAAAGCCCTTTGTCTGACACTGTAGAGGTGGAGGTTGTTAAAGAAAAGCCGTAACCGTGAACCCTTGAACCTTTGAACCTTATGAGCAATGAATCACTTCAATTATAAAGACAGAGAACTGTACTGCGAGGACATACCGGTAAAGGAAATAGCCAGGAAGGTAAAGACTCCTTTCTATCTGTACAGTTCAGCTACACTGACCCGTCACTTCAATATCTTTGATAGGGCCTTTTCAAGGCACCCGCACTTGATATGTTTTGCTGTCAAGGCAAACAGTAACCTGGCTGTATTAAATCTCCTGGGGAAGTTGGGAGCCGGCGCTGACATTGTCTCAGGAGGGGAGCTTCACCGGACACTCAAAGCAGGAATTCCAGCAGACAGAATAGTGTACTCCGGTGTCGGCAAGACTGAAAAGGAGATCCGCGAGGCCGCAAAGGCGGATATCCTCATGTTTAATGTGGAGTCTATGGAAGAGCTGGATGCCATCTCCAGACAGGCGCGGCGACTTAAATGCCGTGTCAGGGTCTCTTTCAGGGTAAACCCTGATGTGGATGCAAATACCCATCCATATATTTCCACTGGCCTTAAGAAAAACAAGTTCGGCCTGCCCATGTCCCAGGCCCTGGAGGCTTATAAGGTTGCATCAGACAGAGATGAGCTTGATGTAGTGGGGATAGACTGCCACATAGGCTCTCAGCTAATCCAGGTTGAGCCCTTTGTGGACGCAATAGGGAGAATCAGGTCCCTGCTGCAGGAGCTTGAGGGCTTTGGAATAAGACTCAAGTTCATAGATGTGGGTGGCGGCCTTGGCATAAGATACCGGGACGAAATTCCACCTGAGCCTGACGCTTACGCAAAGTCACTCCTGTCTGAGGTCAAGGATCTTCCTCACTGCCTGATTATAGAACCCGGAAGGTCCATTGTCGGCAACGCCGGCATTTTGGTGACAAAGATACTATACACCAAGGATACTGCGGAAAAGCGGTTTTATATCGTTGATGCCGCCATGAATGACCTTGCCCGTCCCAGTCTTTACGAGGCATACCACGAGATTCTGCCTGTAATAGAGACCGACACGCATTTACATCCAGCAGACGTAGTGGGGCCAATATGTGAGACAGGGGACTTTCTCGCCAGGGAACGGCCCATGCCGGACCTTAATCAAGGTAGTTTGCTCGCGGTCATGAGCGCCGGGGCTTACGGTTTTACCATGTCTTCCAACTACAACTCAAGGCCAAGGGTCTCAGAAGTCATGGTAAAGGACGATCACTTTAAGGTAATCAGAAAGCGTGAGACCTATGCAAGCCTTTTGCGGGGAGAAACCGTTTGGTAATTTAGTGATTTGGTGACTTGGTGATTTGTTATGGAGCCCTTTTTGTTTAAAAAAATGCACGGGAGTGGAAATGATTTTATCCTGATAGACAACCGTGAAGGCAAGATAAGGGACTCCCAGGGGCCTGATCTGGCCGCACTTCTATGCAGGCGCAAGTTTGGAGTAGGAGCAGACGGACTCATACTTATTGAGAATTCGCACAGGGCGGATTTTAAATGGCATTTTTTCAATGCCGATGGCAGCAAAGCAGAGATGTGCGGAAATGGCGGGCGTTGCGCAGCCCGATTTGCCTGTGTGACAGGCATTGCTCCGCGGAAACTCAGTTTTGAGACAGAGGCAGGAATCATACACGCAGATGTCAAGGGATCCACTGTAAAGCTTCAGCTTCCCCAACCGAAGGACCTCAAGCTGGACGTGCCCGTAGAGATACACAGTGAGACTTTTTCTCTTCATTGCTTGAACACCGGCGTACCACATGCAGTATATTTTACACCGGACCTGGAATCAGTCCCTATATTCGAGTGGGGACGGCTTATAAGGTTTGATCCCTGCTTTCAGCCCGCAGGCACTAATGCCGACTTTGTTCAAATATCCGACAGACACAATATCCTGATCCGAACCTATGAACGGGGGGTGGAGAATGAGACCCTGGCCTGCGGTACCGGGGCAGTAGCCAGTGCCATACTTTCCGCTTGCAAAGACCTGACAGAGAGCCCGGTCAAGGTAAAGACGCAAGGTGGCGAGGTACTGATTGTCTACTTCCACCTGGATGGGCAAGAAGTCAGGGACGTCTTCCTTGAAGGAGAAACCGTTCTGGTCTACTCGGGGGAAATCAATACCATTGCCATATAGGCCCATCAGTTGGAATGGGCTGTTCAGTGCTTGATGCCTGCGGGATGGTGGCTGCAACCTGTTCTTCTGCAGTTTCGGTTTCTGGCGGTTGATATGGAAGGGTTGAGGCAGGAGCCGTACTCTGAGCAGACGTATCTTTACCCCCCCATGGTTTTTTAATCCACGAGAACCAGCCTTTTTCTTCTTTAATAGGTGGTTGTGGCAAAACCAATTTCTCTGAACCCGGTAATGATGTAGATGCGGTTTGCTCTTCAGGGGTCTCCTGGGTCTGGTCAGTGTAATGGATTGGCTCATCAGGCGGAGGAGGATAATCCGGTAAGAGTATGTCATCATCATCTTCGGCAGGGACTGGCTCAATGCTTTCAAGGGGTTCGGGAGGCATCACTGGAAGTGCCTGAGTATATGATTCTTCGTCTGAAGGCATAGAAAACCGGTCTGGTTTGCCGGAGTCCTTGTCGGATTGCCTGATCAGTCGGTCAGGATGCATCCTTGCAATTATGAGGTCTTCATCCTGGGCTGTTTCCTCTTGTGACAATTCCTGAGTAGCCTTTTGCTCGTCCTTGGTATCAGGTGCTGCTGTTACAGATTTTGGACCATTCAGGATGTGGTTTGCTGCCTGGGTTGCAAAACCTTCGATCCTGGGCGGTACTTCGTCAAGAGACGCGGGCGAGAAGACAAGAGAAAATAATGGAGACTCTGAATCTGCCTGCAGCAAGTCCATGTCTATTTTTACGTTTTCCCCTTCTGCGATTACTTTGCCGGTGACGACATAGTCTACTCCGAGCTTGCCGGCCACGTCTCTTGCATCTAGATGGGAAACAAACCCCTGTTTCTCGCCAGTTATACGCCGGATCTCAAGGGAATCCATAACGGAGATGCTGTCCGAGGCCAACCTGCTGCTCAAAATTTCCTCTGTGGCAGGGCCAACATAGGAAAATGGACCTGCAGAACTGATATCAAATGGAAGCACTGCGACCTTGACTTCACGCTGAGCAGCTTTGACATCTACAGGACAAAGGGCGAAGGCAATAAACAAGCCCAGCCCGGCCATGAATATTTTTTGAATACTGTTTTTCATCATGTTTATTGAGTCCTTTCCGAATGAACCGCATCCGGAATCAGTATCTTATTGAACCAGCTTGCTTATATTCTGTTTTGCGCCCCCGGGATTTAGTGTCATAAGATTCTGTTTCTTCATTTTTTCTATCAGGGTGGTCCTGTTCATCTGCAGCAACTTGGCAGCTCGGTTCTTGACCCACCCTGTTCGGTCCAGGGCCTGGAGGATTAAAGTTCTTTCAAGGAGTCCCACAGCAGAACTGAGAGAAAGTCCCTTTTCCGGCAGGGTAGCCATAGATGAATCCGCAACTGGAAGTTGTCCGGCCGACCCCAGGATACCGCTTGGAATATCTCTAACTGTTATCATGGGGCCGTTGGCAAGTATCACCATGCGCTCTATTATATTTTCGAGTTCCCTCACATTGCCGGGCCAGTCGTAGGCTACCAGGCATTTAATGGCATCCTTTTCTATACCTTCTATGCGTGTCCTCTTACCAGAACAGAATTTCAGAAGGAAATGCTGAATTAATAGGGGAATATCCTCGGGACGTTCCTTTAATGGAGGTATGTGTATAGGGATCACGTTCAGACGATAGTACAAATCATCTCTGAAACTACCTTTATGAAAAGCCTCTTCAAGATCAATATTAGTGGCCGCTATAATCCTGACATCGACATGGATGGTCTTGACTCCGCCAACCCTTTCAAACTGACGTTCCTGCAGGAAACGCAAGAGCTTGACCTGGAGCACCGGGCTCATATCTCCAATCTCATCTAAAAAGATTGTTCCTTTATTGGCAAGCTCAAACCGACCTATCCTGGTGTTTATTGCATGGGTAAAGGCCCCCTTTTCATGGCCAAAGAGTTCGCTTTCCAGGAGTTCCGCGGGTATGGCAGCACAATTAACAGGGATAAATGGCCTGTCCTTACGTTCACTGTTGTAATGTAGTGCATTGGCGATAAGCTCTTTCCCGGTACCTGATTCGCCAGTAATCAGGACCGTGCTGTCCGCTTTGGCAACTTTTTCTACCAGCTCAAAGACCTCCTGCATGGGCTTGCTGACGCCCACTATGCGATCAAAACCGTGGATGTTTAGCAGTTCCTGCCTGAGTGACCGGTTCTCCCTCCTGAGTTCTCTTACTTCAAGGGCCTTATCTACTACAACAATGACCTCTTGCAGCTTGACAGGCTTTGTAAGATAGTCAAAGGCACCTTGACGTATGGCCTCCACTGCCCCTTGTATAGTCCCAAAACCGGTGATTATTATACAGATGGTCTCTGGGGAATGTTCCTTAAGAAAGCATAGGACCTCCATTCCATTCTTTCTGGGCATGGCGAGGTCAGTGATCACTACATCGAAATAATTCTTGCCGAATTTTTCTATTGCTTCTTGCCCGTCACAAGCTACGTCTACGGCAAAGCCCTCACGTTTCAAGACTTCCGACATGCTGAATCGAATTTCCGGGGCATCGTCTACTACTAGTATTGATTCGTTTCGCATACTTACTTTGCCCATTCTGACATTGAGGATATCATTAAATAATTATAAGATTACATAAGGCCTGAGAGAGTGTCAATTAATTTGTGACAATTTTTTGACACTCTTATATTGTTTGCAGTTTTTTTGCTGTTTCACTATTATTAATTGAGGGATTGAGGGATTAAAATTAATAACTACCTTCAATTCCTCAATTA
>JAIWFS010000049.1:0-7091 GCA_048631505.1 archaeon
TTATGACATAAATTATTCGACTTGTCAATATATCAAGGAACGTCCCGCAATCCGTCCGGGAAAATCCGCGGAAAATCCGCGGAAGAGGCCTGGCGGCATTTAGAAAAATACAGACAGGATATTGCCACAACCCCCTTTATTGTCAGAAGTAAACAGCGTCGCAAGGGCAACTCCAAAAGTCGCGGTAAGCTCAAAGCATTGGGCCATAAGCAGGCCAGGGTCACGGTAAGCATTGGCGTTGCCGCTCCCGATAAGAAGTTAACAACGCCGGAAAAGGTATTAAAGCCAGCTGACAAGATTCTGTACAAGGCCAAAAAAGCCGGCCGAAACCGCGTGATGAAATAACTGCCGGATCCTACTCCTTATCCGGAATCTCGCCTATTTTCTCAAGGCCGTCACAGTCCCGCCGCTCCCTTCACGGCGGCTACGAAGGCTTGCGCCTCCTCGACTCGATCTCGCGAAACCTTGGTGGAGTACGCCAGGTCCGGCGACTCGAAGATGAGGGTGGCGGATGTCGTGCGCATGATACCGCCGTTTCTGCTCTCGCGCTTGGCAGTCGAGCCGAGGAGTCCCCCTCCGATAGCCCCGATGGGACCTGCGATAGCTCCGCCGAGCAGCGCGCCGCCGAGAATCCCTGCCCCTGAGGTATCGTATCCACTCCCGCCGTAGTAGCGCGAGCGGTTCCTGATGATGTCGGCTCTCGTGATCTTGTTCAGCGTCAGAACGCCGTCGGGCGTGTGTAGCCCCTCTTCGTCCAGCGCGAGATCCATAAACTTGCGGTGTTGCACCATGACTTCCTCCCCGGCTCGTAGACAGGTCAACGGTAGATGTAGCGGACCTAAAAGCCCGATTTGTTTTCGTGTATTATTGCCTGCGAATGAAAATAATAGGGCAAGTCAGAACCGTCATCTTTATCTCCCATGTTTTCCGAGGAGGAGGTCCCTGATTTGCTTAAGTATAACATTATCTTCATTAATCAGTAAATCAACAGCTCTATCAATACGCTTCGTGTCTTTTGCGTCAATACTAAAAGAAGTTGGAATCCTGTTGAGCGCTTCTTTAAACGATTTTTCTTCCGCTCCAAGATCATCTTTGATTCCTGGGTCAATATCCTGGAAAGTTACATGCCAGAAGGTTAAGTTGCCAATCGTATAAGTTTTGTTGTCTCCCATATTAAAGGTACGTGATTTAAACTGATCAAGTAAATTCTCTCGATTCGCGTCAAGCAAGGAATCAAATGTATCCATGAAATTTAAGTCCACCACATAACTGAATAATGATCGAGGGTCACAGTTGTTTCTATCGATTCCTCGTTTTTCCTTATAAGCATCTATGAGGATTACGATGTAATGTTTATATCTATCTCTCGTATCAAAAAGGATTCGCTTAATGCTTTTGAGCCCTAGATTGTCAGAATTACCTCCATCGAAAAGATGTAGATATCGCTCATCTTTCACTTTAGGATTCCGATAGTCCATCAAGGTCATGTAGTTGAACGCACCTGGAAAGGCAGCGGATGCCATCACTGCCCGGGCAACAGAGTAACTGTTGATGTCGGAATTCAACTTATTGCTGAAGTCCTCTTTAGTGAAAGTGAATAACTCGCCGAAATGTTTCTCCTTCCCAATATTTTCCGTGCCATCTGTGGCATTTATGATAAGATAGGGTCTTTCAGGGTTTAGATCTCGGAACTTCAATTCGGATCCTATCGGACTGACATCGAACAGGTTGTCTTCAAACGTTTGCGCCATTATGTCCGAGCGGTCATATGCAGTGAACCAGTAACGGAAAATGTTGTATGGCCAGAACCAATTGCCAATCCACTTACCCTGATAGTTTATTGCCATCAGCTTCTTTACGATTCCTTCGTTCCAGTACCGGTTTGACCTTACCTTATCTTCCTTTGAGTCTTTACTTATGCAATAGTACGCCGCAGGCAAAGAACCGCCGGATACAGAGGAAACAACATCAATTTCTTTGAGTATATCAATATCATTGAAGACATCCTGGAGCTTAAGCATGGCTGAGGCCGAGAAATATGCTGCACGACTCCCTCCCCCGGAAAGAGCCATTGCCAGAAGGACATCAGGATTCCCCCTCTTATCTTTAATGTCAAATGTAGCATGGGTAGGCTCTTCAGAAACTCGGGGCATAGGCTGATGCATGGCTTTATTAGTACATGCATTCCAGCAGCATCCCGATAAGAAAGATACCCACAAAACCAATATCAACTGTTTCAAAATTCTCATCTATCTATCCTTATCTTTTAGCCCGCATTTCTCATGAACAACTCATAAAATAATGCGTAACATAATTGTATTCTTGAAAATTATTACTATCTTTGCCTTACAGGCTGATTAACACTTTGTTTATGAAATTTATAACAAATTTCCTTATAATTTGTTCACCCTTCGGGCAAGTTGATTTCACTGCATCCTCTGTGTTGCAGACCATTTGCAGTGAAGTACCACGGCTTCATGGCCTGCGCCTTGCGCATGCGGCAAACTCGACACGTGAGAAAAGCGGGTTAGTTCTTAACATATGACATTTTGGGGTGACCCTTTATGGTCCCGCATTTCACGTCTATCCAGAAAAATGCTTATATGCATCTTTCGCACATTTGGCACAAATAGCACAACCGACTCCTGCGAATAGCTCTGCCTCATCTTCAGTCGCCCCACAGATAAAGCAAAACATTTTAGATCCTTCTCCTTTATCTAAATATTCTTTACTGCCGAATTCATGGGCCATCATTAGAGATATTCCGCTGATAATGCTAAGAAACTTATTGATACAAAGTTGATCGTTATTTCTCCGGCATTCATTTAACCCGGAAATCGCTATATTAAATGCGGCATGGTAGTTACCACTATTAACGAATGATTGGATTTTATCTGTATATGACTCGATATCCATTCTTCAATTACGCATAAGACGCATAACTTTGATGTAGCAGGCCTAAGAGCCTGATTTGTTTTAGTGCATTATTGCATGCGAATGAGAATAATAGGGATATCTTTTCTTCTTCTCACAGCTCATGGATTTGAATTGCTCCCTTACCTTTAATACTTTTCGCCTCTTCCACAATCTGCCTGTGGTGGGTAAAAAGAATCACTTGGTTCTTCTTTGATAAATCAGCCAAGACCGTAAGGGAAGCCTTGGACCGATCATCATCAAAGTTGATCAGAATATCATCTACAATAAAGGACATGGGTTCGCTGGTTTCAAGGCGCCACTCCAGAGTGGCCAGGCGTAGAGCAAGGAAAAGTTGGTCACGGGTTCCCGAACTCATTTTTTCTACTGTCAGACGCAAGTTATCTGGCCGTACACCGACGAGAATAGGTTCACCCTTATCATCCACATCGGTACGCAGGCTGGCAAAGGAGCCCATGGTCAAATCGTTAAAATACCCGGAGGCAATTTTCAGAACCGGGTCCTGATGTTCTTCCCGGTAGCGTTCGATTTCCTGCTGCAAAATCTTGGAGGCCAGCTTTAACAGCGTATACCTCTCAGCCAGTCGCCGTATCCTGGCCAGCTCCTGTTCCATTTTCTCCGCCGTCTCAGCAGCCTTGGCACTGCCATCCATGGCGGCAAGCTTGGTGTTTTCCTCGCCGATTACCTCAGAAATTCTTTTGATTTCAGGATTTATACTTTCCTCAATATCTCTCCTCCGCGACTCTATCAGGCCGGGCAATTCATCGGCATTAACCTCTGCCGCCTGTCTGGCAAGCTCTTCAAGCTGCACACCAGCTCCGATCTTGGCCAGGGTTGCCTCAGTATCAGAAATTTTCTCCTGCAGCTTCTGATATTCCGCAAACTTGCCGATTACCGCCGCCAACTCTTCCGATTTTTCACATTTGGCTATCCGAAGGAGTTCATCCATCTGCTCATTTGAACTTTGCAAAGTTTTCTCGGCCGCAGAGACCTCTTCCTGCAGCAAGTCTAACTCCTCAGAAAGTTTGTCATACAGGGCGCCGTCCTTTTGTGCTTGGCTGAGCATGGTCCGCAATTGCAGAATTGCCTGGTCCAGAGGCAAAGCCACCATGTCAGGAGCTACCTTCTCAAGCAGGGCCTTAACCTCCTTCTCAAGTTCAGCCGCATCACGGTCAATGCCGTCAATGCGCTTTTTAAGCTCATCTGCCTCTTTCAACTTGTCAAAGCAGTTCTGAAGGGTCTCAATAAGGTCAATGGCTTCAAGAGTAGAGACCTCGTCCTTAAGTCCCAAACCAAAAAGTGCTTTTCGCCACTGCTCCTGCCACTTGGCCAGGGCCTCCTGCGCAACTTTAAGATTTTCCTCAGCCTGATGAAAAGCCTTTTCCGCTTTTTCCTGTCTTTCTTTGAATTTTTCAAGATCCGTCTTCTGGCCGGCAATCCTCTCCAAGACAGTCTCTGCCAAAATCAGAACAGGACCAAGCTCTTCACCGGCAGGTGTTCCATCCTCTCCCATAGAATTAAGCTCTTTTTGTACCGCCTGATTAAGATCCTTCCTTTGCTTCACATCCCGCCCGATTTCCTGCTCTTTTTTGAAGATGTCACTCACCTTGAACCGGAGTTTATCCATCTCAGCCAGCCAACCGCTCATTTCCTTTGGGGATAGCTGGGTGATACCAACAGGTTGCCACACGCGAATCCAGGCTTCATCAAGTTCTCGTACTCGCACTCGCAGATCAACTGCTTCTTTATCTCTGTCATTCTCTGCCAAGGCCTCTTGCAGGGTCTCTATCTTATCTGGGCACGAAAGGCCGCTGTATTGGATACCCGGTCAGCCTCTCGGCGCAGCCGGTCGGCAATAAGATCCGCCCGCCCCACATATCCCTCATAGGCCTCAGGAAGCGGCTGCTCAGGATCATAGGACTGACTTTCTTCGGTCACATCCTCCTGATCAAGCCACTGCCGCCGCAAAATATGCCAACCCTGCTCCCGTTTTTTTTACGGGTCTGGGCCAACTCCTCCTCTGAAGGAACTTTGCCAGCATACTCCACCTTTTTGATCTCAGCCCGAGTGTTCTTCAGATCCTTTTCATCATTTTTACGATCCTTTTCGATCTCACGCCTTTCATCAGCAATTTCGCTGTAACTATTCTCAAACTGCTGTGCAGTTTGAGAAAGCGGCAGTGAGAGTTCCATGAGCGCGGCCAAATCACCAGACCAGAGGTCAATCCGCTTGAGCTCTACAAGGCATTGTTTTTTGTTCAGTTCAACCTCATTCCTGCTCTTTTCCAGATGCGCATCAACATCCCCAGCCTTTTGCGCCAGTTTCATGGCCTGGAAAAGGTTCTGAGACTCCTTGGCCTCCGGTATTGCAACCAGGCCTTTCTCTACATCCTTACGCTCCTGCTCTGCTACCTTGCCCTGCTTCTGTGCCAGCGTAAGCTGCTGGTTTATTGCCTCATATTTGGAGCTTAATGTCTGCACAGTTCTTTTCCTGGCAAGCACCGGCCGCAGAGTCTCCACCTCTTCCAAAGTCAAATCCGGCCGCACCTGCTGCAGCAAGCGGGCTGCGTCTCTACGGAGGCTGATCCGCATGCCATTTCTTTCCGGCCTGTCCTTCTGGCTCTTACGGTATTCACCAAGACGCTGATGAAAATCATCCACCCTCTCTGCCTGGTTCAGGAGATCCTTGTTAAACGAGATGACCTTGCGCTTTGCTTCAAGTTCCACCTGGCGGTCAGTATCTCTCTGCAGTTGCTGCCCGGCCTCACGCATTTCCTGGCTAACCTGCCGGCGCCTTTCGGCAAAATCCGGGGGCAGAGGAATAACCTTTTCCAAGGCCAGCATCTGGTCCCGCCGGGATTTCAAAGAAGCCAGCTCAGGAATGGACTGCTCCAATCGATCCAGACGATGCAACTCTTTATTCTTATAATCCCGCTCTTTCTCTAAACCTGCCCGCTCCGCCACAGCATTTTCCATGGCTTTCTGATGATTTTTCCAGTCCCTGGAAGAAAGGCTGGCCGCCTTGACCTCTTTCCGCAGTTCCTTGAATTTTTTGACAGCCTTGTTGATCTCAGGCCGTTTTCCTGCGGACTTGAACAGGTCTGCCGCCTCTTTTTCAAGCTGATCAATGACCTCCCGCACTGAGGAGATGCCTGCGCCGGCGGCAAACAGGGCTTGACCCACCTCGCCCTCCTGGGCAAGAATTTCTTTACCGCCTCGTACCAGACTGTCATGATCAATGCCGTAGAGGGATTCAAAAATTTCCGGTTCAACGCCGTGGAGAAATGGAGCTAAGACACCCAAATCAAGGGGATTACCCGCCTCATCAATAATATCGCCAATACGCTTTTTTCGACGCTGAAAGATAATCTCTTCTCCAGCGCTATTTTCAAGACAGCCACCGACCAGTAATTGATCATAGTTATGAATGAAATTATCAGGCGTCTGTTGAGAGAACCCATACAGCAGGGCCTTGAGCGCCCGGAGTGAACTGCTTTTCCCTGCCTCGTTTGGCCCGAAAATTATGTGGAAGCCAGGCTCCTCGGAGTTAAACTCCAGGGTCTGGTCAGTGAAAGGACCGAAGGCCTTCAGATCGAGACGCTTCAGCCTCATCTGGTCCCTCCATGCTGAAGAAGTTTGGCAATCAAGAGTTCCTGCACTTCAGTACGCAACTCTGCGATTTTGTCAGGAGATGGATCAAGAAAGGGCTCATCGCTGCTGTGGATCTCAGCCGGTAATTTGCTTTTCAAGGCAGACAACTCCGGTACCAGTCCCAAGATGGTATCGCCATCCAGTTCCAGATGTTGAATGGACTGCAGCAGACCGGCAATTGGCGTATCCTCGCCAAAGATTTCCTCAAGACTCACCTTGCGGCTTGTCTGAAACTTCACCTTTTCCAGCCACACGTCACCGAATCCAGCGGCAATGCCCCGGAATTCCTCGGTCCACTGCACTGTCCGATCAAGCAATTGGGCATGAACAGGGCATCTTCCAGTCAAAACCAGCCGCAGAGCCAATGTCTTACCGTTCGCCTGGTCAAGTTCCTGTTCAAAGCCCTGCCGAACCGCATCATAAACGCTATCGGAGGTCTCGCACTCAGACAAATTCACCTGGCAGATGGTCCAGCGCAGCACATCAAGTGCAAGCGCTTCAACCTCG
>JAIWFS010000050.1:0-7079 GCA_048631505.1 archaeon
ATTAGATAATACACGCTTTTTCGAAAAAAGTGTAATCTGATTTAAATAGATGTCTTTGATTAAGGAATCTTCTTTCAAATGAGTCTACTGACAGTCGTAAAAGCCTCGCTTTCATTTACCGGGAAGCAGATTTTTAATGAGATCGGGTTTCAAGTGGAGCCGAGAGACCGGATAGGCCTGGTGGGCCCGAATGGATCAGGGAAGACCACTTTGCTCCGGCTCATCATTGGGGAGGTTGCCCTTGACAGCGGAGAAGTCAGGGTGGCAAAAGGGGCCAGGGTCGGATACCTGCCCCAGGATGTCCAAGAAACCTTGTCAGGGCCTCTCTTGCAGTCTGTTATTGAATCCGTTCCCGGGCGGGTACAACTGGAAAATGAGCTTAGAAGGGCAGAAGCATCCCTTAAAGATGTGTCTCACAAACAGGACCAGACAAGAGCTGCAAAAAAGCTGGCGGAAATCCTTCAGGAGATCAACCGGCTTGACCTGGAGTATCCGCGTCATGCGGCGGAAAGGATCCTGTCGGGGCTTGGATTTGTCATGTCTGATTTTGACAGACCTGTTTCTTCTCTGAGCGGTGGATGGAAAATGAGAGCAGCCCTTGCCAGCCTTCTTTACCAGAGGCCTGATCTTCTCCTCCTGGATGAGCCGACCAATCATCTTGACATTCCTTCCGTGCATTGGCTTGAGCAGTTTCTGCAGGACTTTGGTGGTGCCATGATTCTTGTGTCCCATGACAGGGAGTTCCTCAACCGGCAGATCCATCGCATTATCAGCTTTGGGCCTGAAGGGATGAGATCTTACAGCGGCGATTATGATTTTTTCGTAAAGGCCAGTGAGGAGGAGCGTAAAACCCTGGAGGCAAATTCCAGAAAGCAGGAGCAAAAAGTCAAACAGGCGGAGAAATTTATTGAAAGATTTCGCGCTAAGGCCAGCAAGGCGAGACAGGCACAGAGCAAGATTAAATTGCTCAAAAAAATGGAACTGGTCAAGGGCCACCGCACAGAGAAGACGACCCATTTTTCTTTCCCCGAGGTTCCTCGAAGTGGAGGAGTTGTCGTATCAATCAAGGGTATGGCAAAGGGATTTGATGAAAAGCCTTTGTATAAAGACATTAATTTGACCGTGTCACGGGGAGAAAGGATAGCCATTATAGGGGCAAATGGATGCGGCAAGACAACCTTGCTCAGGATGGTGGCTGGTGAAATAGAACCGGATGAGGGGAAGATATCGCTGGGGCACGCGGTCAGTATGGGCTATTTTGCACAGCATCACTCAGACATGCTTGACCTTCAAAAGACAGTGATCCAGGAAGTGTATAAGGTCGTCCCGGATGAGAGCATCGGTTTTGTAAGAGGGGTCTGTGGGGCCTTCCTTTTCTCAGGGCAGGACGTGGACAAGGTTATAGGTGTCCTTTCCGGGGGTGAAAAAGCCCGTGTCTCGCTTGCAAAGCTTCTTGTCAAGCCTGGAAATCTTATGGTGATGGATGAGCCGACCAATCATCTGGACATTTCATCTTCAGAGGCATTGATCAATGCGCTCTCTGAATACAACGGCACCCTGTTGTTTGTATCGCACAACCAGTCATTTATCAAAAGGCTGGCAACAAAGATCTGGGATATTAGGGGGGGCGAGATAGTAGAGTACCCAGGAAATCTGACAGAATATTTTTACCATATTGCCGGGACGGAAGATGAGTCGGCGAATTCTTCCAGCCGGGAATACACACATGAGGAAACAGGGAAAAACAAGGCGTCAGTCAAAAAGGGACAAGATCGAAAAAAAGAAAAAAGGGAAAAGGCGGAAAAACGGCAACTGATATACAATACCCTGAAACCGCTCCTGACTGAAGTGGAGCGGTTGGAAGGACGAATCGCTGAACTTGAAGTAAGACAGAAAGAGTTGGAGAAATTGCTTGCAGATCCGGATATTTTTAGTGATAAAAACAGAGGTGTCCCGCTCCTTAGCGAATACAAAGCACTCAGGGAAGAGCAGGATGAGTTGCTCCTGAAATGGGAGCAGAGTCAGGACAAACTGGAAATAACAAGAAAAGAGCTGGGGGCGGGTGATAGGTGAGCGATGGATGGAAAATAAATGTTCGCAACTTTTCTTGGGCCCCTCTGGCAATAACGAATTCAATCAATCTGTTTTCTGCGCTGCTATCGATGCCAATAGACCCTTATACTTTTTTCTGCATCACCGTACTGGAAATCAAGATCACCCCGATAAGCCCTTGAGAGGGCATCTCCGATTCGACGGGCCATATGGACTCCTGTTGTGGTTACAAGGGTATAATCTTCTTCATCAACAATGGACATGATCCTTTCCATAGGATGTTCTCCCTTCTCCTGCTTTTCCTCATTGCGGATGAGGTTTAACATCTCTTCGCGGTGCTGTTTGAAGAATGGTCCTTTTATCTCTATATGGCCTGCCGGATAGTTGTCGGCAATGCGCTGGCAGGCCGGACAGATTACCCTGTTGGAATCAACAGGAGGTTTTTTCCAGGACCACCGCCCGTCCAGGAAAAGGGCCTTGCATTCAGTGCACATTGTCGGCTCCGGCCATTTACCCGATTCTCTGTAAGTATCATGCCGTTTTTCTTTGACTAACCTGTCCCTTCTAGCGTACTGACTTTTGTCCATGTCTATGTCTCCATTTACCTATCGGGCCTTTTGCAAGAGGCTCATCCTTAACTTTAGGCACTTTAGTTCACTTTAATTAAATTAGTTTCCAAAAGATACAATATGGACAGCTTGAGCCCAGGTCAAGGGCGTTGTAAAATAGTACATGTTTTGGAAGTATGTTTTTCTTCCAATGCCTTTTGATTATTGGATAACTTCGTTGATTCAGGCCCTGGTTTGACCTGCTCAATTCCCTTGACACCCCTGGTAAATCTTGTTATCAACTTCAACGCCTTGAGGACAGATTTTTGTATAATTTTAATGAATTTTGGGAAGGCGCGTAGCTCAGGGGGAGAGCGCTACCTTGACGCGGTAGAAGTCGGCGGTTCGATCCCGCCCGCGCCTACCAGTGCCTGTTTTCTATCCTTTCCCGGAGATTTTTTTAAAAGGCATCTTTTTTCGCCCATTTCAAAGGGCAAAGATGCCTTTTTCTGCTTTGAACAGAGAGACCAATGACAGAGACTGAAACAGATGTCATCACTGTAGCCTATAATGGTGAGAATACAGAACAGGTTACAGGCGGAACTCCTGCTTCTGAGTTCCTGGCCGGCGTGCTCAGCAAGAACAGGTCAAAAAAGACAATTCTTGTCCGGATTGACGGGGAATTAAAGGATATTTCCACGCCCCTTACACATGACTGCAGAATAGAGGCTGTGTTGCCCGGTGATGATGATACCCTTGAGGTGTTGAGGCATACTGCTGCCCATATTATGGCCCAGGCCGTTAAGGAACTTTTTCAAGACGTACAGGTAGCTATAGGTCCGGCAATAGAAAACGGGTTTTACTATGATTTTGATTACCAGAGGCCCTTTACCCCGGAAGACCTGGAAAAAATAGAAGCCAGGATGAAGGAGATCATAAAGAGGTCTCAAGACATATCAAGAGAAGATATATCCCTGGATGATGCGAAGAAACGATTTGAGAAACTTGGAGAAAAATACAAGCTTGAGATCCTGAATGAACTTGATGATCAGGGGGAAGAAGAGGTCTCAATATACAGCCAGGGAGAATTCGTAGATCTGTGCAGAGGGCCGCATCTCCCTCACACAGGTCACTTGAAAGCCTTTAAGCTCACCGGCCTTGCAGGGGCATACTGGAAGGGGGATGAAACCCGGCCGATGCTCCAGCGCATATACGGCACGGCGTTTTTTGATAAAAAATCTCTAAAAGAACACCTGAATCGTCTGGAAGAGGCCAAGAAAAGGGATCACCGGCGTCTGGGCAGGGATCTGGACCTTTTTTCCGTACATGAAGAGATCGGCCCCGGGCTTATCCTATGGCACCCCAAGGGGGGCATTATCCGCAAGATCATTGAGGACTTCTGGCGCGATGAGCACTTCCGGAGGGATTACGACATGCTCTTCACTCCCCATATTGCCCGCAGGGACCTCTGGAAAACCAGCGGCCATTTGGATTTCTACAGTGAGAACATGTATCTCCCCATGGAGATTGACAAGGTCAGCTATCAGTTAAGACCAATGAACTGCCCCTTTCACATAGCGATCTACAACTCCCGGATACGCAGTTACAGGGAACTTCCCATGCGCTGGTGCGAACTGGGTACTGTTTATCGCTATGAGAGGACAGGCACCTTGCACGGGCTCATGAGGGTCAGGGGATTTACCCAGGACGATGGCCATGTCTTTTGCCGGCCGGACCAGCTCACCAAGGAAATTCATGAAATCCTGGATTTGACCCTGTATGTCCTGAGGGTATTTGGGTTTGACCGATATGAGATCTATCTCTCCACCCGTCCTGACAAGTATGTAGGCTCGGATGAAAATTGGGAGCGTGCAACCGACGCGCTCAGGCAGGCACTTGAGACGCAGGGGTTGACCTATGAAATAGATCCTGGCGAAGGCGTATTTTATGGCCCCAAGATTGATATCAAGATCAAGGATTGCCTGGATCGTTCATGGCAGTGTTCCACCATCCAGGTTGACTTTAACCTCCCTGAGAGATTTGATGTGCGTTATATAGGGGAAGACAGCCGGCCCCATACGCCGATCATGGTACACAGGGCCCTGCTTGGCTCCCTGGAGCGGTTCTTCGGTGTGCTGATTGAACACTATGCAGGGGCTCTTCCCCTCTGGTTGGCCCCTGTTCAGGCCATTGTTCTAACCGTAACCGACAGACAGGATCAGTGGGCGGGATCAGTTGCCAAAAAGCTCAGGGCCGCAGGTGTCAGGACAAAAGCCGACCTCAGAAATGAAAAGCTGGGCAAAAAAATCCGGGAGGCCCAGCTTGACAAGATCCCTTATATGCTGATAGTCGGCGATCAAGAAATAATTGATATGACCGTAAGCCCTCGTACCAGAAAGGGGCAGAAACTGACAGCCATGTCTGTTAATGACTTTATTGCCCTGGTGGAAAAAGAGTGCAGGGAAGTCTTTAATTGTTAATAAGTTCATAGTATAGGAATTTACTTTTTAGACACGGATGTCCAGGATTAGGCAGTGAAATCCGTGTCAGAGATTTTTTAAATTCGCCCGAAGGGCGCTAAGTTCAAAACAGGGGGTGTAGTATCGCAAGAGAAATTCCAGTCAATGTAAATTATCGGATCAGGGCCAAGGAAGTACGGCTCGTTGGTGAGGATGGGAATCAGCTCGGGGTAGTAGCTCTGAATGAAGCCCTGGCCAAAGCGGAAGATGTCGGATTAGACCTTGTGGAGGTAGCACCGAATGCCCAGCCACCGGTCTGCCGGATTATGGACTATGGAAAGTTCAAGTATGAGCAGAGCAAAAAGGCCCAGGAAGCCCGGAAAAAACAGACCATTATTCAAGTCAAAGAGATCAAAATGCGTCCAAGAACGGACGTGCATGACCTTGATGTAAAAAAGAGGCGAATAAGGCAGTTCATTGGTGATGGAAACAAAGTAAAGGTTACTGTGAGGTTTCGAGGCCGGGAAAACGCCCACCCTGAATTGGGGTATGCCTTGCTAAAACGAATTGTGGAAGAGATGTCCGAAATCGCCGTCTCTGAGAACGTTCCTGTCAAGCAAGGTCCGTTAATGCACACAATACTTGCCCCTAAAAAGGATTGACCTAAGACCCTGATGGGGTTACTAATTAGCGTTTGTGAACTCGTACGGGACGAGTATGGCTTTTGAGCCACCTGCGGTTTTTCAGCAGAATAAAGGATAAATAATTATGCCAAAGATGAAGACTAGACGCGCTGCTGCCAAGCGCTTCAAAAAGACAGGGACCGGGAAGTTCATGTATAGAAAGGCGGGATCGAGCCATATTTTGACCTCCAAGACACGGAAACGCAAAAGGGGCCTGAGGAAAGACACAGAGATTTCTGAGACAAGGGTCAAGTCAATTAAACGGATGATGCCTTTTATCTGATTGCGCTTAGTATAGATTTTGACCTAAAAGGAGCTTGAAAGAAAATGCCACGGGTTACAAGGGGCTTTAAGGCCCATCGTCGTCGCAAGAAGATACTCAAGATGGCCAAAGGCTACAGGGGTGCCAGACGCCTCTGTTTCAAACAGGCCAAGGAGACTGTGGAAAAGGGACTCTGCTATGCCTACAGAGACCGCAGGACCAAGAAACGCATGTTTCGTCGCTTGTGGATAATCCGCATCAACGCGGCCTGCAGGCTGAATGGCATGTCCTATAGCCGTTTCATTGAAGGTATAACCAAGGCAGGGGTTGCTGTGGACCGAAAGATGCTTGCCGATATCGCAGTGACAGACTCCAATGCCTTTTCCTCCCTTGTAGAAACTGCAAAGAGCGCCTGATAAAGAACCGGATATATGCAGGAGCGCCTAGAGGAAATCAGGACTCAGGCCCTTGAGTCCATAGAATCAGCGTCCAGCGAGGAAGATCTTGAAAATGTAAGAGTCAGGGTCCTTGGCCGTAAAGGGGAGCTGACCATGGTCTTAAAGGCCATAGGGAAGCTTTCTGCTGAGGAACGCCCAAAGATCGGGCAACTGGCCAACAAGCTCAAGAAGGAGATTGAGGCGTCCATCAATGCCGGGAAGGAGGCGTTAAAGGACGCTCATGTCCGCACCTTTATTCCAGGACTGGACCCCACACTTCCCGGAAGGCAAAAACGGCTTGGCAGATTGCACCCCATCACCCAGGTGATGGATGAGATCTGTTCTGTATTTGAGAGGATGGGCTTTACCGTGGCCCAGGGTCCTGAAGTAGAACTTGACTTTTACAACTTTGAGGCCCTGAATATCCCTCCTGACCACCCTGCCAGGGACATGCAGGACACGTTTTATATTGATGACAAAGTCCTGCTCCGAACTCATACTTCTCCCGTACAGATACGCGCCATGGAAAGGCACAGGCCGCCAATGCGCGTAATTGCACCCGGCAAGGTGTACAGGTGCGACTCAGAGAGACCTCATACCCCGATGTTTCATCAGGTGGAAGGGCTTATGGTGGACAG
>JAIWFS010000051.1:0-7053 GCA_048631505.1 archaeon
CCGATGAAGGTATTCGGACCGGGAATGAGAGGTAATTATCCCGGTCCGTGGTGTTTTTTTAAGGGTTTTTCATTCTGTGTCCCACAGAGGATCTTCATCTGATTGACTCTGACAATGCTTTTCTTCCTCTAATCTCAGGTATTCTTCGATAAATTCATTTTCATATCGATTCCATATTAGTTGGTTAAGTCTTGCCATAAGATGCCATATGGCCCATGCGGTCTGGATTTCCTCTTGATTGTTCATATTTTTTTCTCCTTAAAAAAGGGTGATGGTGTTTTTTCTCTATCCTTGCAGTCTCTTTACTTTGAGCACGATCTCGGGTGTGACGGTTCGTTTGTGATCGAACATAGCGTATGTGAGGGCCTGCTCGGTTACAGCGCCGATTTTTCTAGGGATACCGAAGCTGATCTCATGGACGGCTTCAAGGGCCTTTTCATCAAGGATGGGCTCCTTTGCCCCTGCCAGTTTGAGGTGGTGGGTGACATAAAGTTTACTCTGATCGGGGCTGAGTCCAGGCATATGGTATCTGATGGCTATTCTCTGGTTGAAAGGTTCCATGACGGCAAATTCCATGACTCTTCTGAGGTCGGACTGTCCTGAGAGCACAAGGATAAAGGGGTCATAAGAGTCCATTTTGAAGTTGGTGAGGAGCCGAAGTTCCTCTAAGGGGCCGGTCTGCAGGAGATGGGCCTCATCGATGATAAGTAGGACGGTTTTTCCCAGTTGCTCTTTGGATTCCAAAAGTGTTTTTTGGATCTGGGAGTATACAGCGCTTTTGGATAGCCTATGGGGGAGTCCGAGCATGCGGTTTAAATGATAGAGGATATCGGAACGGCTGAGTGTAGAAAGGGGTGTGTAGTAAGTTTTGAACAGGTTTTCATTGAGGCTTTGCACATACCTTCTTAAGACCAACGTCTTACCCACCCCGGGATCACCGGTAAGCAGCAGGATGCCGCCCCGACGTTTGATATATTCAAGTCGTGCCAGGCATTCTTTAAGGGGCTCGGTATCCAGGGCATCTGAAGGTTTGATGTTCTTGTCAAAAGGGAATCGTTTGAGTCCGAACCAGGCAAGTAGATCCTTCATGGCTGAACCCTCCCTTTGTGAAAGGAGAGCTTGGTGGGGACCTTCTGGGGTCGGAAGGTACGGGCGTTTTCCTTTTTATCCACCAATTTGATTCTTCCCACCCGCACATCACTGTCATAGAGATAAAGGTCTTGGGGGTCGTCAACAGGGTGTCGGATCTCGATTCTGTGTCGGATATAGGCCGTGGGGACCTCATAAAGGCAACCTTTGAAGCTGATGGTGGCATCGTTATTGACCACGCGTTCATAGCGGATGAGGAAGATCTCATCCAACTCCGCCTTAGAGAGTCTTCGGATGGGCACTCTGTCGACGGAGGAACTGTAGCGATCTACAGGTCTTTCCCCGATGCCGGTATGCAGCTTGTGGTGGTAGTCCTCCTGGAGCCACAACCAGAAGGCCTCGTTGAGTTCTTCGAGGCTGATACCCTCCTGGACCCCGGAGAGGAAACGATCACGAACAGTTCTGAAAAAGCGTTCAATTTTCCCGCGGGAGGGGCTGTCGTATGGCTTTGAGTGGGTAAGGGATATGCCAGCCATTGCGCAGCTTCGAACTAATAACTCAGAGGAGAAGCTGGGGCCATTGTCCACATAAAGTCTTTTGGGGATTCCATAGCCCAGGAAGGCCTCCTTGAGGACGATGGTCAAGGAGCTGATGGTTTCGGAGGTGTTGAAGGCATGTCCCACCACCATGCGGGAGTGATCATCGATGATGGCACAGAGTATGGCCTTGACAGATCGATTGGAGTTGCGGACCTTTGGACCGTGCATGAAGTCACAGACCCAGAGGTCGTTTACATTGTCCACCTCATAGGCTTTTCTCACATCTGTGCGGGCCTTGACCGCCAACCACCCATGCTCTTTGACCAGTCGAAGAAGGGTGTTGTAGTGCACAGGGGGTTCACCTAACAGGTCCTGATCCCGGAGGTTTTCGTAGAGCTTTTGTACCGTCCAGTAGGGATAGGCCTTGCATTTGACCTCGATAGCCTTAAGAGTTTGCTGGTCAAGCCGTCTGGGTCTGCCACTGTCTCTGCGGCTCTTGGGCTTGAGGGCTTCAAAACCATTTTTACGGTACTTTCTTAACCAGGCCTTCATGGTGGAGACACTGAACTTGCGTAAGCCATAACGGGGGAAGTCGTGCTCGCGTTGGGCCTGTTTTCGGAAGTACTCATTCTGGACCCTTTTGGGTTCGGCCAGCACAGGGCTGATGATTTTGTAACGTTTCAGGGCAATTTTTTCTCGGATGTCTTCTTTCATGGGCGTTTCCTCCTTGTTTTTGGTTTGTGGTGTAAATGAAAAGCAAAAATCGCGGTGGACGGCCCAAGGATAACCCATTGAAAATGTTACTGTTAGCAATGCTCTGTACAAAAGCTAAAAAAAACAGGGCTCGGCAATTCCGGGCACAAAGTGATCAGTGTAAAAAAAGAGAGTTAAGGAGAAAACAACAGATAGATTGAGGACAAAGAGGGCAGTTCAGGAGGTGTCAATAGCTGCAGGAAACACCCCATTGAGGGGAAAGTTCAGTGACGGATCGCGTTCCGCTGCTGGGAAGCGGTACCAAAAAGAAACCGGGTCGTGACATGGCTGTATCGGCACAACAGGGTCATCAGCAGAGGCCCCCAGCGCACCTCCGGCTTCCAGCCGAAAGCCAGAAAGTAGCCGGCCACCTCCTCCCACAGCCCAGTTCCTTCGATGCTGCGCACACAGCTCAGATCGTAGAATCGCTTCAACGCGGCATGCCCACGCCGAAGTCCCCGTACAACCACTGCCAGCCAGCAGAAAACCAGGTACGGGGTCATGTCGCTATCCGGATGCACCGACTCTGTCGCACCATAGAAACCCTTTTGACCCATCTGCCAACTTTGAAAACCCATAAGCAGCGTCCCGATGACAGCGCTGACCGTGTACTGGAAATAAGGAATCAACTGGATTGGCAACAGGGAAAAGGTCCGCCACCGCCTTCGGCATACAAAACGCGCAATGGGAATCCGTTTCTTCGTGAACTCTGGCAACAGTTCAATGGCGTAGCGCCAGTAAGGGGAGATCTCTCGATAACAATCAGAGGCACCACAGATGGGGCAAGTAGAACCAATATAGGAGAAAAAATCGATCTGGCCGGCCAGAAAAGATTTCTTGTATTCCCAAATGGTTTCGAATGTGTTAAGGTAGGGTAGCTGAATTGTTCGGCTGCCTTGCTCACAAGGGGGCGGGTCTTTGGGCTGCTCAAACCTTTCGGACTGCCTCCTTGTAGAGCCTGGTTATTTTTACAAGGTCAATTTCTTACCTCGTTATTTCCTCTACCCTTATATCATCGGTTATTATAACCTGTAAATACTCCTCACCATACCATCGCCAAGCAAGGTAAATAACAGTGTGTTGTAAAAGAAAAAGATTATCTCACCGCAGAGGACGCAGAGAGCAGAGGGCATGGGACAAACAGTAGGCAGTAAGCAGTAGGTAGAAGGCGGTCAGGGCTTAGGAAAAGTTCATCTAAATTTTATGTGCCGTTAACCTCTGAAATTGCTACAGAAATAATTGTATCGTTGACACCACGGCGTTTCAAGCTTTCAACAAATTTGGAAAGTTCAGGGCTGCCTTCAAGTCGTTCGAGATCAACTCGTAATCCCTGACCTATATATGGGATGGGGTCGGCCCACAGTAACTATCTAAAACTATTAGAAAACAAATTGACGTGAAAAGTGTGCATTGCATTTATTCTTGATTGTCTGGATGGTTTGTGGTTAAATCCGACAAACGCGGACAAGAATTACTTCTCAATAGAAAGGAGGGTGGATATATGAATATCTGCGTCATTGGACCCGGCTATGTGGGCCTGGTCACAGCGGCCTGTTTTGCCGAGATGGGCAATGAGGTCATTTGCGTGAGTCGCGATGAGGAAAAAGTCAAAAATTTAAACAATGGAATCATACCCATATATGAACCGGGTCTGGATAAACTGGTAGAGAAGAACCTCAAAGATGGTCGCCTTCAATTCACAACCAGTTTAGAAGAGGGTGTAAAGAACTCGCTCTTCGTATTCATCGCCGTGGCAACGCCCCCCGATGAAGATGGTTCTGCGGATTTAGCCCACGTGATCGAAGTGGCTACGCGGATCGGGCGGTGCCTGGATGAATTCAGGGTGATCGTGAACAAGTCGACTGTTCCCGTTGGGACAGCAGAAAAGGTCCGGGTCGCTATTCAGTCAGAGATCGACAAGAGGGGAATCGACAGGGAATTTGACGTGATCTCCAATCCCGAATTTCTCAAGGAGGGAGATGCGATCAACGACTTCATGAAACCGGACCGGATCGTTCTGGGAACGGACAACGTCAGGACCGGGGAGCTCATCAAGGAGCTGTACGCGCCCTTTGCCAGAGAGAGGGAGAAACTGATCGTCATGGATGTCCGAAGTGCTGAGATGACCAAATACGCTGCGAACGCCATGCTGGCGACCAAGATATCCTTTATGAACGAGATGGCAGCTATCTGCGAGAGAGTAGGAGCCGATGTCACAATGGTCCGAAAAGGGATCGGCTCAGATCACCGGGTCGGCTATCATTTTATTTATCCGGGTGTCGGGTATGGGGGGTCCTGCTTCCCAAAGGATGTGAAAGCCCTTATATCCACGGCCAAGGAGGCCGGCTATGAGAGCAAGATCATTACCACTGTGGAGGAAGTCAACGCCGCTCAAAAGAAGGTTTTGGGGCAAAAGATCATCGATTACTTCCAGGACAAGGGCGGGTTAAAAGGGAAGACGGTGGCCGTATGGGGCCTGGCTTTCAAACCGAATACTGACGATATGCGTGAAGCCCCATCCATCGATATTATCAGCATTTTGACCAGCGAAGGCGCAAGGATCCAAGCCCACGATCCCGAGGCCATCAAGGAAGCCAAGAGAGTGTTTGGGGAGAATCCGAACATTGAGTATTTTGAGAAGCCTTATGATGCCTTAAAAGATGCAGACTGCATGGCGCTGATCACAGAGTGGTTTCTGTATCGAAATCCAGATTTCGAACGCGCGAAACAGGCGTTAAAAACCCCGGTTGTCTTCGATGGCCGCAATCAATACAATCCAAAAGAGATGAAGCGCATGGGTTTTGAATACTTCAGTATAGGAAGGTTAGGCTGAAAGGGAGGAAAAGCTGAGGAGTGAAAAGGAAGCAGGGCAGGGGTTTGCACATGCTGATTTAGTCCTGACGATTAAGAAAGGAGAACGACTATGAAATCTTACAACATCGCGATTATCCCTGGTGATGGGGTGGGTGGGGAGATCGCCAAGGAGGCGGTCAAGATTATGGATGCCGTGGCGGACAAGTACGGTTTTTCAGTCGCGAGCGAGCACTTCGACTGGGGATGCGACTACTATCTCAAGCACGGCATGATGATGCCCGATAATATGCTCGATACCCTCACGAATTTTGACGCGATCTTTCTGGGATGTATTGGCGATGCAAGCAAGGTCCCCGACCACATCTCCATCACCCTGATTCTCACCATTCGCAAGGGGTTCGACCAGTACGTTAACCTCCGCCCGATCATGCTCTATCCCGGCGTGGAGACACCGATAAGGACCGCAACCCCCGCCACCGTCGATATGGTGGTCATACGTGAGAACACGGAGGGTGAATACTCCGGGATAGGAGGGTTCTTCAAGGCCGGTACGCCTGACGCCTTCGCCCTGCAGACCGGCGTGTTTACCCATAAGGGCTGCGAGCGGGTGATACGGTACGCCTTTGAGCTGGCCCGAAAGAGAAAGAAGCTCGGTAACACGCCACCTGTGGGAATGGTGACCAACTGCACCAAGTCCAACGCCCTTAATTATTCCATGGTTTTTTGGGATTCCGTGTACCAGGAGGTGGCACAGGCCAACCCCGATATAAAGACCGATACGGCCATGGTGGATGCCACCACCATGTGGTTCATCAAGAATCCAGAGCACTTCGATGTGGTGGTGGCCTCGAACCTCTTCGGGGACATCATCACCGATCTCGGGTCCATGCTTCAGGGGGGAATGGGCTTTGCAGCAGGAGGAAACATAAATCCTGAAAAGAAATACCCGTCAATGTACGAGCCGATTCACGGTTCCGCCCCGAAATACGCGGGAAAGGCGGTGATCAACCCTATCGCCACCATTGAGTCGATTCGCATGATGTGGGAGCATTTAGGGGAGGAGGGGGCCGCCCGGGATATTCAGGCTGCCGTCGCTAAGGTGCTCGCCTCGGGACAGGCAAGGACGAGGGACATGGGCGGCACCCACAAGACTCATGAGGTTGGGGATGCGGTCAAGGAGGCCATCCTGAGGTGAGTGGAGATGGGGTCAGGCCTGCCGTTTGTTCTTGATGCAATTTTTTACGTGTCAAAAAGGGGTCAAATCTACGCTTGACTCTTGCGCGAAAAAGAAGACTGAGAAAAGAGATATCACATAACCTGAATTCAACTCATAAGTGCAACACACTATGGTGGTGAAGGGATGAGTTTACTACATCATGTGATCGCCCGAGGAATCGGGCAGGGAGAAACTTTTGATGATGACCAGGATAGAATTCATTTTATGCAGATTGTGACTCTTAATGCGAGTGTCTTATGATTAGTTCTAACATTTACTCAGATATACCAAAAGAACTTCCTAACGAATTGTTTGAGAAGATTATCCAGAACGGTTCATTCAAACTTGAGCGAATCATATCCAAAGGCCACTCAACGCCAAAGGGTAAGTGGTATGATCAAAACGAAGAAGAGTGGGTTGTAGTTCTTAAGGGAAGCGCTGGCATCTCAATTGAAGGAGAAGCGGGAACCGTGGTTTTGAAACCGGGCGATTACATACATCTGCCAGCGCATTTAAAACATCGCGTCGAATGGACTGATGCCACAACAGAAACCGTATGGCTTGCCCTGCATTATCAAAAATGTGAGTGAAAAAGGGGGCTGGGGTCAGAGCTTTCATTTAGATAGAATCCAGATCTACGTA
>JAIWFS010000052.1:0-7026 GCA_048631505.1 archaeon
TCCAGATATTGGTATGTCTTTTCCAGTTCTGTAGTCTTTTTCCGTATGGATCTCGGGACCCAATCAAGGGATCTGAGTTCATCCAACATGGCCCCACGAATACGGAATTCCGCGTAAGTCTTGAATCGGATTTTTTTTGATGAATCAAATTTCTCAATAGCATCCATTAATCCGATGACTCCTGAGCTTATGAGATCATCTTGGGATATGTTTGGGGGTAGGCGCATGGCGAGTCTTCCAGCAACGTATTTTATCAGAGGAGAATACATGAGGATCAGTTCTTCACGTTTCTCCTGCGTGAGTGATTGACCGTTGCCGAAAAAAGCGTCAGTATAATCTCTAAGTGGTATTTTCGCGGTCTTTGCCATCACTCGCTTACGTCCTAAGGAGGTGTTTCCAGAGATATTTGACGTTACCAACAGCATGGTTTTCCCTCCTATCATCCAAGATATATTGTGCCAAGTCCATGAATCCCCGACCCATAGCTGCTAATTCCCGATTCCTTTAGTGCTTCAGCGTGATTCATAAAGACATTTCAACCAGCATGTTTCTATTTTTTATCAGTTAAATTGAAAAAAAAGAAATGATTCTGGGGGGGGGACATAACTGAGTCAAAAGCAAACAAAAACAGAAGTGCCCTCATTTCCTCTCCCCCTGTCATAATCTTACCTCCCAGTAAGTACTCCAACCAAATTATGTCTACGGCTTAATAAGCAACACTTGTACCAATAACCTGGAGAAGCATTCTCTGTATGTCTTAAGGGAATAGAAGTTAACCTTCCACCCTACTTTACAATGAACGGTATGTGATTTCTTGAACTGATCAAGCGCCAAGCACAAACTCACATACTATTAAATGTTTTTATTAAGAAAACAGAGGGTTGCGTTATTGAAGCCGTCTCTGACCTCGCCTTACGGGACAAGATAATAAATGCCTCAAATAGCAGATAAACAGGGGAGTAAACAGATACGGAAATATGACAGAAATGCGGACGAAAGAACCTTATACTTCCAAGGTCAGACTGCGGGATATAAAATTATAGTCAATATTTTGACATAAATAGACGTTTGATAAGCAAGATGACAATTTTTTGTCACTCGGTTTCTAGTAACCCTGAACCCCGAACCTTTGAACCTTTGAACCCTGAACGGTTACGGTAATTTTAATATGCGGCTTGTGGATATGTCGTGGACAAAGGGAATCCTTGCTACATGGCCCCCTGCGTTCTTTACTGTTTCGGCCCCTACTATGTTTTTTTCTTCCCAATCCGCCCCCTTGACTAAAACATTTGGAACAATGGTCTGGATAAGGTTTAAAGGGGTAAGATCGTTAAAAATCACCACATAGTCCACAGCAGCAAGTCCAGCCAGCACATGGGCCCTCATTGCTTCGGGGTTTATAGGGCGCTCCGGACCCTTGATCTCTCTGACTGATTTGTCGCTGTTCAACCCAACCACCAGATAGTCGCCCAGGCGCCGGGCTGACTCCAGGTATGAGACATGACCTGCATGCAAGAGATCAAAGCATCCATTGGTAAAAACCATCTGCTGGCCGGCCTTGCGTCTTCGATTGACCGCGGTATTCAGAGAAGGCAGGTCCAGTATCTTCGAATTAGCCTTTGGCCACCAGGACCTTGGTGCACGTGCAGTAAAGAAGTCCTGCCGTGCGGAGTGTATTTCATCCATATCCAGCTCAGCCAAGACGATTGTCTCTCCGTCACAGGCCTTGGCAAGGATTCCCCCACGGGGTCCTATGATCTTAGAACCTCCACCAAATTCCGTGCCTCCAATCATGCCCCAGGCGTTTGCACCTGCCATAAAACATTGGTTTTCAATAGCCCTTGACTCCATCAGGAGCTCCAGGTGGTGTCTTCGGCTAAGTGGCCACAGGGCCGACAAGAGCACTAAGTCCACCCCTTGACATACAAGATGACGGACAAGTTCCGGGAAGCGCAGGTCAAAACAGGTTATCAGGCCAAGCCCCGGTTCGGTTTTTCTGAGAGGTATCCACAGGGCAACAGGGTCAGTCCCCGGGCTAAAGACATGATCCTCTTTCATAGGGGCAAAGAGATGGATCTTTCTATATGTATGAAACGTATTATCAGGACCGATCACATAGGTAGTATTAAAGAGCTTCTCCCCTGATTCCTCTATGGCTAATTCAGGAAGTGTACCGACTATGTGGATTCCATTCGTTTCTGCTAAAATTTTAAGTTTGGACAGGAGTTCGGGGATTTCATGGGCCAGGTATTTGTCAGCTTCACTGAGAGGACCTGTTGCCCACAGTTCAGGAAGTAGAAGTAATTCCCCTCCTGCCCCTGCAGTTTCACTGGTTGCGGATTCAACTTTCTTCCAGTTGGCATGGATATCTTTTTCCCTGGGAGTGAACTGGAAAATCCCCATTTTGAAAGTTGACACTGACCGTTTCATACTTGAAAAAAATACCCAATCACTGGCCTACTCTCCAGTCCAATGTCCGTTCAATCCCTTCAGAAAGAACTGTTTTGGGCTTCCAGCCCAGCACCTCCTCAGCCAGATCTACCTTTAGGCAGCTCTTTTTGAGATCTCCCGGCCTTGCAGAGGTCCTGTTTGGTGTCCTGAGAGAGTTGTCCAGAGGACGTTTTTTGGAAATCACATCAAAGATAGTCTCAAAGAGGGCCTGGGTCCTGGTTTCCTTTCCCGTACCAATGTTTACGGCCTTTTTGTTCCCCGCCTCAAGGGCAAGAAGATTTGCCTCCACGATATCTCCCACATAGCAGTAGTCCCTGATCATGCCCTCGGGTTCAGAGGGAAAATGGTAGAGCGTGCTTGGCTTATTTTCAAGGAATCTGTCCATGAAAATGGCCACTACCCCTGCCTCACCATGAGGTATCTGGCGAGGGCCATAGATGTTGGAATATCGTAGAACAGTATAGTTCAATCCGTACTGGTGCTCGTAAAAGCAAAGGTAGTTTTCTGAAACTGCCTTTGCTATGGCATAAGGGGACAGAGGTTGCGGAGGATAGCCCTCAGAGGTGGGGTACTCTTCAGCCTCTCCATAGATGGCCCCGCCAGAGGATATGAATATGACCTTGCGTGTACCGACCCTCCTGGCACCTTCCAGCAGATTGATGAAACCCTTGATATTTACTGAGGCGTCAAACCCAGGGTCTTCCACAGAAGCAGGGACAGAGATTTGGGCTGCGTGGTGATTTATCACCTCGGGCTTTTCGTATTCCAGTAGTTTGTGTATCTCCGGGGCCCTGATGTCCATTAAATAGAATTTTGCCTCAGGATGCAGGTTCTCCCGTTTTCCTGTGTACAGGTTGTCTACCACTACAACTTTATGACCTGCCTCTATGTAAGCATCAGTCACATTTGAACCTATAAAACCCGCCCCGCCGGTTACAAGGATTTTCATACCCACAGATCTCCTTAATTTATAGTATTACCATGCTATCATGCTTATAGAAGCTCTTGCAAGAAGGGTGCGAACTAATTCATTGTCCAAAAACAAACTCGAATTTGCTGGACGTAGTACAATTCTGTCAATAATATCAAAGAACCGATAATATTGTGAGGGAATAGGATGTTTAATTATGCCTAATATAACCTTTTTGCCGGCCAACGTGACTGTAATCGCAGATCAGGATGAAAATCTGCTAAGGGCAGCTATGAGGGCCGGAGTACACATTAACTCCTCATGCGGTGGGGCAGGGGTATGTAACAAGTGCCGCATTCTCCTGGAACGAGGTCAGGTCCAGGGAGAGGCTTTGCCGGAAGGGGGATGGAAGGCCTGTGCCACCTTTCCGGTCTCAGACGTGGTGGTCCGTGTACCGGTTGAGTCTGAGATGGACCGAAAAGTTCTCAGACGGCCGATGGCCAGAAAGGCTGCATCCTGGATCAAGGCTCAGGACGAAGTCATAAGCTGGAAGCTTCATCCTGCAGTGCGAAAACACGTTATTAGCTTGCCTCAGCCAAGCCTTCAGGACAGTGCGAGTGATCTTGACAGGCTAAAACGCGAAGTTATTCAGGGCAGGCTTCAGGCAATTTCACTGGAGGTAGATAACCAGGTCCTCTTTAATCTGCCGGAATCTGTCCGGAGCAATGACTGGAGAGTCACGGTCAGCTTGATGGAGGGCGCAAAAAAAGATGTCCGTCGTCTAATTCGTGTGGAGCCCGGTGATACCACAGACCAGCATCTGGCTGTGGCTGTGGATATAGGGACTACTACCGTGTCAGCTCAGTTAGTGGATCTTAGAAACGGAGAGGTCCTGGGAGAGGCATCCAATTACAATCCGCAGATCAGTTATGGGGAAGATGTCATCTCCCGTATAGAGTTTGCAAGAAAGGAAGAAGGCCTTAAGACGCTGCAAAAAAAGATAATTGAATGTCTTAATGGGCTCATAGAGGAACTTTTTTCAGACACGGGCCGGGAGAAGGAGGCCTTGAGTTTCATTACCATAGCTGCAAATACCGTAATGATTCACCTCCTTCTCGGACTTGATACGCGTTTTCTGAGGACCCAACCCTATACTCCTGTTGCCACCCAGTTTCCTCCGGTAAGGGCCATAGAGTCAGGTATAAATGTTCCGGAGCACGTGCGCATGTTTTTAGGCCCTTGTGTTGCCAGTTACGTTGGTGCAGATATCGTGGCCGGAGTGGTAGGCGTGGGGCTTAACCACCATCCGGAGCTTACGCTCTTTATAGATATAGGAACAAACGGAGAGATAGTCCTTGGAAATCAGGACTGGATGGCCTGTGCAGCCTGCTCAGCAGGTCCTGCCTTTGAGGGGGGCGGGATAAAGCACGGCATGCGCGCTACCACAGGGGCAGTTGAGGTGGTGCACATACATCCCGAGACATTTGAACCTATGGTCTTGACCATTGGGGGCAGGAAGGCCAAGGGAATATGTGGATCAGGTATAATCAGCCTACTCGCAGGACTTTTCATGGCAGGTGTGCTGGATCAGCAGGGAAAGTTTTATAACGACCTGGGGACAGAGAGGGTCCGCCTTGGCAGGGATGGCTGGGAATATGTATTAATAGAGGCGGAATCTACTTCCATAGGTCAGGATATTGTATTCACAGAGGCAGATATTGAGAATCTTATCAGGGCCAAAGGTGCCATGTTTGCCGGCTATTATACATTACTGGAATCAGTAGGTATGGGATTTGAAGATCTGGAACGGGTAATACTGGCGGGTAATTTTGGAAGCTACCTGGATCTTGACCAGGCCATCACCATAGGGCTGCTTCCTGATATTCCAAGGGACCGCTTCTTTTTTGCAGGCAACAGCTCTCTCCTCGGGGCAAAGGCCTCGGCTGTTTCGTGGCCTGTTACAAAAGAGCTGTACGAGGTCGCCCGGATGATGACACACTTTGACCTCAGCGATAGCCCGCGGTTCATGGAACATTATGTCTCGTGCCTGTTCCTGCCTCATACGGATCAGAGATTGTTCCCGTCAGTCAGACTGGACTGATTTCATGGTCCTTCTGAAGGCCTCTGCGTAATCTTCCGGGTAGTGACCTGTGATCCATCTTTCTTGCCTCTCGCTGAAAGCACCCGGGGAACCGGGGAGCCTGGGCAGAAAGCAGTAAAAGAGGCGCTGATCCATATCCGGATTATTGAAACGTTTTGAGATTTCATAAGCCGTGACCATCTGGCCCCCCAGTCTGTCCAGAGTCCGGATTACGAGTCTGATGCAGTGGTCCAGGGAGTTTCGGACCTCCGGGCCTGCCTCAAGTACATTACCCACAGGGCAAGTGGTCATAATCTGGACTTCGCCCTGGGAGCGCTGGGCTTTGGGAATATGGATCATGACGTTTTCATCTTCGTAGACAATCAGACTTGATGCCAGGTCCTCTTTCTTGTCCAGTCGTTTATTGGAACGGATTGCCCTTAAATAGGTCTTAAAAAAAGGCCGGCTATAGGACTTTTCATAAAGAGCTGCAAAAAGGGCCACCTGGTCTCCCAGTGCATAGGTGGGGATTGATTTTGAGCCAGTACCCTCCATGTCTATGGATTTCACATTGGGAGGTATCAGTGCAAACTGCTGATGAATCTGCTGGTGGGATGCATGTAATCTGTATCCTGATGGAGAGAAATCAAAGCCATAGTTCCAGCCCCAAAGGGTGGCTGTGTAAGGTAGATCTTCTCCTTTCTCCAGTCTGTTTGCAACTTCTTCCACAACCGCCTGTCTCAAGGATTCAAGTTCAGGGGCTGATAAGGTATTCTTGTCTTTCCGGGCAATTCCCCGCGCAATATTGAGGTTGAGGGCCATTTGAGTATAGACCCGCTGGTAATAGAGGTGACGCAGGCCAGTCACATCTTCGGGAAGCAGTTTCTCTGCCCTGTACCTCACACAGTCGTGGGCCATATTAGATGCATAATGACCCCATGGGATGTAGCTGTCGGCTCTGAGATACTCCCATATGTGTGTCTGAGCTCCGGATGCGTACTCGCCGACAATCGGGCTGGTCCCCTGAATTCCGGGTATTAATACCATGGCCAGCTTATAATTATCCGGACAGGCTATATTGTTACCAAGCACATCAAAGAGCTCCTGGTCAAATAGGGCCGGTTTGGGTCGGCCTTGTTTATCATTTTCATATTTCACACCGACCGGGTCCCGGTTACTGTCCAATTCAAACTTGCATGCCAAATGCGCGATGGCCTTGAGGAGTTCACGGTCTTTGGATGTCTGGGCCAGGGACAAAAGAACGGACCTTGGAAGATCTTTCAGGGAGTAAGCCTTTTCGTTCGAACCTTTTAAGCACCCATTCAACAGGTCTTTCAGTAATGGCGAAGGCTTATCCGATTCCTCATCGCATCTTGTGAATCTGAATTGTTCCGGGTTTTTTGAGAATTGTCTGGCCTGGTCATATAGGATGTATGTAGCACCCCAGAAAGGAAAGGCGTTCGGGATCTCACAGACCCTGCCAGCATTATTAATAGCAAGGTCGCCCTGTGGGAAGTTGGCCTGGTTATTGATTGCATTGCCGTCTGGATCGTGGCCCAGCACAGCCAAGGTGTCGGTCTGCCTG
>JAIWFS010000053.1:0-6953 GCA_048631505.1 archaeon
CACCGACATGTCATGGGGACGCGTAGAACATCCTTCCAGGCTCTTTAATGTTGGTGACACAATTAAAGTGAAGGTTCTCACATTTGATCGTGAAAGTGAAAAGGTTTCCTTGGGCATGAAGCAGCTTACTGAGGATCCTTGGTTGCGAGTGGAAGAGAAGTACCCTATGGGAGAAAAAGTGACCGGCAAGGTGGTAAGCCTCACTGATTATGGTGTCTTTATAGAACTCGAGGAAGGCGTAGAGGGCCTAATCCATGTATCTGAGATGTCGTGGACAAAGCGTATACGTCACCCCTCCCAGATAGTTAATGTAGGAGATATTGTCGGGGCAATTGTGCTCAAGGTTGACTCCAAGGCTCAGAGGATATCTCTGGGGCTGAAGCAGATAGAACCCAACCCATGGGATCTGGTTCAGGATCGCTATCCAATTGGTACAGTGATTGAGGGAACAGTAAAGAATATCACTGAGTTCGGTCTGTTCATAGGCATTGAGGAGGGTATAGACGGGCTTGTTCATATCTCAGACCTCTCCTGGAGCAAAAGGATCAAACATCCCAATGAGATTTATAAAAAAGGGGAAACTATCCAGGCCGTAGTGCTCAATATCGACAAGGAAAAAGAACGTTTTTCCCTGGGCGTTAAACAGCTTCATCCTGATCCATGGGAGTCGGCTCCGGAGAGATATCCTATCGATAGCCAGGTTGCCGGCAAGGTGACGAATGTAACGGATTTTGGGGTATTTGTTGAGCTTGAAGAGGGAGTGGAAGGCCTGATTCACATTTCTGAGTTGGGGCCCGGCAAGATCAAGACCCCGGTTGGAATGTTTC
Source organism: archaeon (assembly GCA_048631505.1). Taxonomy (GTDB): domain Bacteria; phylum Desulfobacterota; class Dissulfuribacteria; order Dissulfuribacterales; family UBA3076; genus UBA3076. The sequence goes on from JAIWFS010000053.1 coordinate 828, forward strand.
AGGTGGGAGATGAAATCAGTGCCAAGGTTATCCATGTAGCCCCTCTGGAGAGACGTATCGGCCTCTCTGTTAAGCGGATATCTGAAGATGAGGAACGTTCACATTTTGATGAATACAGCGGCACCGACAGGTCTGCCGGTAGTACTTTGGGCAGCTTGCTTCAGGAAGAATTAGTACAGCACAATCGTGCTCGCTCTGAGGAAGACAAAGACCAGAAGGAATAAGCCGGGATCATGCAAGAGTTGCGGACGCGCAAAGAACGCCGATATGCCCATCCGTTATTGGTAGCTCTGGCCACCATCGGAGGGTTCACCATACTCATCACGTTGGCCTTTTTTCTGTTAATATTATGGACAACAAGGGGCGTGGTTACCGGTCCTTCGGTCTACCACGGAGATAAAGTCGGAGTGGTGGATGTCAAAGGCCTTATCACTGAGCCCGAGGCTACCATAAAGGCCCTGCGGGATTTTCGTTATAATAAGAAAATTAAGGCCGTAGTAATCCGTATAAACAGCCCTGGTGGTGCAGTAGGGGCGTCTCAGGAACTATATGAAGAGATCCTCAGGCTGAACCAGGAAAAGCCTGTAGTGGCATCTCTTGCCACAGTAGCAGCATCAGGTGGGTACTATGCGTCTTTAGGTGCCAGGCATATTGTGGCTAATCCCGGCACGGTGACGGGAAGTATCGGGGTTATTATGAAGGTGCCCAATATAGAAGGTCTGCTGGAAAAACTCGGGATCAAGACAACCGTAGTCAAGAGCGGGACTTTCAAGGATTTGGGCTCCATCACCAGAGATATGACAGAAGATGAACGGGCCTTGCTCCAGGGAGTAATGCAAGACATACAGAAGCAATTCGTAACGGCAGTAGCCAAGAGTCGAAAGCTCCCTGAAGAGCAGGTTTCAGCCATTGCTGACGGACGTATTATGACAGGTCATCAGGCCCTGGATGCCAAACTGGTAGACGAACTGGGCAACTTCAGCGTGGCTGTGGACAAGGCTGCCAGTCTGGCGGGAATAGAAGGAAGGCCTGAACTCGTCTATCCCAAGAAAGACCGCATTTCAATCATGAGGGAGCTTTTACGGGAAGAAGGGGCAAAGACCTTGGGCAATGCTCTCCGGCATTTACTGGGGTCTTCCACAGACAATCCGGTTTCCTATGGGCTCTGAGCAACATCCACAGTCCATATTGAAGGGTGATCTTGTTGTCCGGTTGCAGCATAGTTTTTCGCAACATATGAAAAAAGACCTCGAAACCGTAGTAGACGTGGTCTTCGACGCGATGATTTCTGCGCTTAAAGAAAAAAGAAGGATAGAGATTAGGGGAATAGGAAGTTTTTCACTACATAGGCAAAAGGGACGTAAATTTGTGAACCCCAAGACAGGTTTGCTCACAGTATGTCCTTCAAGCTATCGCGTAATTTTCAAAACAGGCAAGGACTTGAAGTCTGAGGTTCTTCCATAATTCAGGACTCAACATTCAAAATTCAAAATTCAGCATCTGTAAAGATCGAGACATCACCCTTACCCTTTCTGAGCACCATGGGCTCGTCATTTACCAACGATATAACGCTTGATGGCACCGCAGGAATAATTCCGCTGTCTACGACCATAGCCAATCTCTTTCCCAAGACTTCATTAATTTCTTTGGGATCTGACCATACAGGTCCATCACCTATGACAGCTGAGGTACTTATGAGCGGGTTTCCCAGTGCCTCAGCTATTGCCTCACAGACCGGGTGAGCTGGAATACGAATTCCAACAGTGCGGCGTTTTGTAAGCATCATTTTGGGGACTTCCCGGGATCCCTGCAGAATAAAGGTGTAAGGGCCGGGCAAAAAACGTCTCAATATTCGGTAGGCATAGTCTGTCACAAAGGCATATTTGCTTATATCTCTAAGATCTGCACACACAAAACTGAAGGGTGAGCTTTTATGGAGCCCCTTGATCTGATAAATCCGTCCAATTGCTTTCTTGTTAAAGATGTCAGCTCCTATGCCATAACAGGTATCTGTGGGATATACGATTATTTCTCCCCTTCTCAAGACCTCTGCTACCCTGTTTATCTGTCGAGGACGGGGTCTTTCCGGGTCTATTTCCAGTAACAATTTTTATCCTCCACGATTTTTCCCCCGGCCCTTATTGAAAAAAAAATCCATCTAGGGTAGTTAATGAGGTCTGGGATTAACAAATTCTGTTTCAGTTATCTACCTGGTACGAATTAAGACCCACAAACCCGGACATTATCCTTCAACAAGGACTTTTTTAATAAATGGGAACTCCCATTTATATCATGTCCGGGTCTACGTCCAGAAATTTTTACAAAGGAGAATCTTCTGATGAAACTAGATCCAACTAAAATGAAAGACTGGCAGATTTCCGAAGCTGCCGAAGAAAACATGAAGACTGTATATCAGCTTGGTGAGGAATTGGCCCTTGAAAAGGAAGAGCTTCTTCCTTATGGCCACCATGTGGCAAAGATCGATTATGCCAAGGTGTTAGAACGTCTCAAGGACAAGCCGGAAGGGAAATACATCGACGTGACCGCTGTTACACCCACTCCCCTGGGTGAGGGTAAGAGCACCTGTGCAGTAGGTCTTATGGAAGGCCTCGGGAAGAGGGGCAGGAACGTGATGGGCGCCATACGGCAGCCATCAGGAGGACCCACCTTCAATATCAAGGGCAGCGCGGCAGGAGGGGGGCTTTCGCTGGTTATTCCTCTTTCGAGATTCTCTCTCGGGCTCACAGGTGATATCAACGCCATCATGAATGCCCATAATCTGGGCATGACTGCCTTGACTGCCCGCATGCAACACGAGTCCAATTATACAGACGAACAGTTGGGCCAGAGGGGACTGAAGCGTCTCAATATCCACCCCAAGAGCGTGGAGTTCAAGTGGATAATGGATTTCTGCGCCCAGGCCCTGAGGAACATTACGCTTGGATTGGGAGGCCGGATGGATGGGCTTACCATGCAGAGCGGGTTTAACATAGCCGTCAGCTCGGAAATCATGGCGATACTTGCCATAGCAAATGACCTCAAGGATCTCAGAGAACGTATGGGACGTATAGTGCTTGCCTATGATCGTACAGGGAAACCCGTTACGACGGAAGATCTTGAAGTGGCCGGCGCCATGACCGCCTGGATGGTGGAGGCCATCAATCCCAACCTTATGCAGACTGTTGAAGGTCAGCCCTGCCTGGTCCACGCAGGACCGTTTGCAAATATTGCCATAGGCCAGTCTTCGGTCATTGCCGACCGAATCGGATTAAAGCTTACTGACTACCTTGTAACGGAGAGCGGCTTTGGCGCTGACATCGGCTTTGAGAAATTCTGGAACCTGAAATGTCGCTTCAGCGGGCTCAAACCCAACTGCGCGGTGATAGTGGCCACTATCAGGGCACTCAAGTGCCACGGCGGAGCGCCCATACCCCGCCCGGGCCGTCCAATGCCAGAGGAGTACAATGGTGAGAATGTAGAGTGGGTGGAGAAGGGATGCGCTAATCTGATCCATCATATTGAGACCGTAAAAAAGGCAGGCATCAACCCGGTGGTCTGTATTAATGCCTTTTACAATGATACCAAGGACGAGATCGCAGTAGTTCGCAGGATGAGCGAGCAGGCCGGTGCACGGGCGGCCGTGTCCGAGCACTGGCTCAAGGGTGGAGACGGTGCGCTGGAATTCGCAGACGCAGTTGTAGATGCCTGTGAAGAAAAGAACGAATTCCGCCTCCTCTACGATCTTGATATGCCCATTCGCGAGCGCATAGAGCTGATCACCAGGGAGGTATATGGCGGGGACGGTGTTACCTACACTCCGGAGGCCCTTGCCAAGGCCAAGGCCATGGAACAGGATCCTGAGATCTCCAAGCTGGGGACCTGCATGGTAAAGACCCACCTCAGCCTTGCAGACGACCCGAACATCAAAGGCGTACCCAAGGGATGGAACCTGCTTATACGGGATATCCTGACATACAAGGGTGCGGGTTTTGTAGTCCCGGTCGCCGGCGCCATAAGCCTCATGCCCGGAACCGGCTCTGACCCGGCCTATCGCAGGATCGATGTAGATACGGAAACTGGAAAAGTAAGCGGTCTTTTCTAAACCCGAAATATGCGCCTTGCCCCCGGAAAGATTGCTCCGGGGGCTTTGGGCCATAAGCGCCGGTTTAAATACCCAACCTGGTTCATTGGCTCATAAATATCGAATATCAAACACCGATTTTCACAGTCTCTTAATCGTCACAATTCATTGTGACGCTTATAGTTTTATCGGCCTTCTGGTAAATCATTTCAAAAACCAGCTAATTGAGTTTGAAGTGCCTAAAGTGAGCAAAAGTACCTAAAGTTGTGGTGCGCGCTTTCAGCGTGGTCAATTTTATGTATACTTTGAGCGGTCATAATTTGGGGTTTCTGATTATGTTTTTTCACCACGAAGATTGGAGGTAACCTATGCCTGTCGATAAAGAGTGGAAAAAAGTTGTGGTCATCAGTCTTATGATTGGCGCGATCCTCTCCTTGCATTACCTCACCTCACCTTACATGGGATACCGGCATGCGGTTTACCGGATGCTTTTTTACCTACCCCTGGTTCTGGGAAGCCTCTGGTTTGGGCTGAAGGGGGCTATATTCGTCTGTGCAAGTGTTTCCATACTCTATCTTCCATATACCATGATACAGTGGCAAGGGTTTTCCTTGGAAAATTTTCATGAACTATTGGAGGGGGGGTTATACTTTATCATTGCTTTCATCCTTGGGTCTCTAGTTGAAAAGGAAAGAAAGGAACACAGGGCCCTTCTCCAAGCCGAGAGCCTTGCTGCTGTTGGAAAGGCCGTGTCTGAAATAGCTCACGATATGAAAACGCCCCTTATGGCTATTGGTGGTTTTGCAAACCAGGTCTCCAGAAAACTGCGGCACGAAGATCCTAATCGGAAAAAACTCGAGGTTGTGGTTCAAGAAACAGCCCGTCTCGAATCTATGGTAAAGCAGATGCTGGACTTTGGCAGACCCCTGGAGATTCAGCCCACGGAAATAAGCCTGAATGAGCTGGTGATGAAAACTGTGGAAGTGGCAGAACCAGTGGCAAGGAAGTCGGAGGTGGAGCTAAAAACTGATCTCGAACCGTCTTTGCCTCTCCTTCTGCTGGATGGTCCCAGAATAGAGCAGGTCATCCTGAACCTGATCACCAACGCAGTTCAGGCCTCTCCGGCCGGAGAGCATGTACTGGTCAGGACTCACCTGGAGAGCGGCGAAGTCTTGTTGAAGGTGGCTGACCGCGGCTGCGGGATAACAGAAGAACATCGTGACAATGTCTTTCATCCTTTCTTTTCAACAAAAAAGGCTGGGACCGGCCTGGGCTTGGGTATTGTGAAAAAGATCGTGGAGGCCCATGAAGGAGAGGTCTCTTTCCATCCGAACCCGGAAAAGGGCGTGACTTTTAGTGTGCGGTTGCCTTTTTGAGAAGCCAGGCGATAACATAGATGAAACGCTTTCTTCCATAACGACTGTAAATATTCGTCTCATGAGACCCCCTCGCACACGAGTATGTATCCACATTTTGCGTCTAACCCATAAACCTCGCAGTTAGCGCGGTTTGTATTGTATTAATAGGCGGTTAATGATGAAGCATGATCCAATACGGGAAGCTGTGAGGCAATACAGGGAGTTCATTGAAGATGGTTTCAATATGGGGAGACGTGAAGATTTGACAGGTGGTGGTCTGAGACGAAGCGCAGGTGGTTTTGAGTTGAGGAGGACAAAAGAATATTGGCGCGGGGATGAACGGATATTAGGTGACGGTGATTTTGTCAATGAAGTTTTAAAATTATCTGAAGAGGAGTTGACCCATAAGGAGGAATTGAAAAGGCAAGGCTGGGACCTAAATCGTATAGTGAATGAAGTTTGCCGTATGCTTTCGGTTGATCCTGATGATTTGCACAAGAAAGGCAGGGCCAACAGTCTTTCATCTGCCAAGGGTTTGATTTGTTGTTTGGGATACTACCAACTTGGCATCAACGGGAAGGAATTGGCCCGGCATTTCGGTATATCCCGGCCTTCAGTCTCGCAGGCCATCAAGCGAGGTGAAAAATTTGCAAAAGAGAATGATGTTAAACTATTAAGCTAACTCCG
>JAIWFS010000054.1:0-6947 GCA_048631505.1 archaeon
CGTAAGGGCACTTTCCAAAGAATCCGGCGTCTCTACCTCTGTAATTCAAAATATGAGATCAATGAAGCCGACTAATATAACCATTAAAACGATGGCATCATTATTAAAGCCATTAGGTTATCAATTAGCAGCTACAAAAGGGAGAAGGACTGTAAAATTAACCGCTTAAAGTAAATTCCGCTAACAAGACCGGACCGGATGATATCGACAACAGAGGTTCGTACGTTGATTGAACAGGGTGAAGTGATCGAGGACTATCCCGAAGACCCCAGAGGACATAGTTGTTTGATGTTCGGCAAAAGCGGAATTGGTCGAGCGATACATGTTGTATGCTCGCCCAAGGACGATTATCTGGCAATAATCACAGCATGTTAACGGTCTTAAGAAAACGCACATATTTGGTGAAAAGCGCACTTCCTCACCGTATGTGTATGTGAAAAGCGAGTCTTGTTGAGTATTGATAAAATTTCGGTGGGCATGTACTCGTGTTGCGGCCAAAACGCAGGATGTTGGTAACCAAGACGGAACCGAGAAAAAAACCAAGGCAAAAAATACTCAGTCAACGAAATAAGGAAACTGGCTTTCGATGTCTATCCGATATGCCCGCAGCATGATTCTTCCATCCGGCTGGATGTTTAGCCAGCCTTCCACCTGGACTGGTGTTTTATTTTCCCACGCCTCAAGAAATTCAAAAAGGGAGACCTCGTCGCTGAGCATTGGGGTCCAGACCGGAATGTGTCTCTGATTCTCCGAGTCTTTCATGATTACCATTGCCAGCTTCTTGTCTGGCTTTTTCTCAAAACGGACCACTTTCCCTTTCAGCTTGAATCTGGCCATATTCTCTCCTTACTGTCCTTCAAGAGATAGTAGATATTATTTTTTGGTGCCCTTCTTTTTATTACGTTCTTTTGCCTCTTTAAGTCGGTAGGACTCGGCCTCGATTTGGATAATCTCAGCCTTGTGTACAAGGCGGTCTATAAGGGCCACCACGCTTGAGGCGTTTGGGAAAACCTGGTTCCATTCAGCAAAGGATTTGTTGGTGGTCACGATAATGGATTTCTGGCAGTATCTTCGACTTATGATTTCAAAGAGCAGGTCTGCATGGCGGCTGTCATAGGAGAGATAGCCCAGTTCGTCACACACTATGAGGCTGGGGCGGCAGTAAAACTTCAAGCGGCGGTTCAGACCTATGGCGCCTTCCTGTGCAGCCAGGTCGTTCAGCATTTCGCTTGCGGTGGTAAACCGCACGGCATGACCTTTTAGAAGGGCCTGATGAGCAATATTTTTGACTATCATTGTCTTTCCGACCCCGTTGGTCCCGATGAAGATAGCGTTGGCCCCTTCGTTTATGAATCTGAAAGTAAACAGTTCCTCTATGAGTTTCCGGTTGATCTTTTTTGGCCAGGACCAGTCAAAGTCGGACATGGGCTTAAAGGGGCCTATATGGGCCCCTGAGATTCGTCTCTCCAGGCTCCGCCGATGCCGCTCGATTTCCTCTATCTCAATCAGTCCTGGAAGCCAGGGCTCTTTGGCAAACTCGTCCCAGTTGCTGAGCAGGCCATAGAGCCGCAGTTTCCTTGCGCGGTCTTTAAGCTCATCATTCTTCATCACTGTCCTCCTTGCGGATGGAGTCATAGGTTTTAAGTGAATGAGGTTTGACTGTGACATCACGGACCCTGGAATCTTCAGGTAGCTCCACAGCTATGGGAGGGGGAGCTTTCCTTTCGTGAAGTCTGCGGTCCAGGATCTGGCGCACAGCTGCTATATGTGGACTGTCCCTCTCCAGTGCTTCAGCAATACTGAGCTCCAGCTCCTGGCTGCCAAACCGATCAAGTAGCCGAAGCAGGCCGGCAGTAACGCTTCCCAGGTTGCCGCCTCGTTTAGCAGTAACTGAGAGTAAATCCCGGCTGTTTGGTGCAGCGTGATAGAGACGGTCCATGCCCCGGTGCTTCCTGGCTTGCCTTTTTTGCTGGATCAGTTCTTCGATATGGGCAGGGTCTTCGATCTGCTGTCCCTTGTCGTAACTTCGTTTATGTTCAGCAACGACCTCGTTGCCATCAAGTACCCTGACTGTCTTTTCATCAGCCATGACCACAAGGATGCGGCGGGTCAGGCGATAAGGGACAGAATAATCGTTAAGGTCAAAGCGCACGTATGGAGTTTTCCCTACTGAGACCTCCTCTTTATCGTCAACTGGAAAAGGATTATCCGGAAGGGCCAGAAGAAAGGCCTTCTCCTGTTCACATGCCTCTTGAACAGTCATTGTTTTGTCCTCAGGGCATTTGCGCTGACCGGCCGGCCCCTTGCACCAAGCCAGAACCTGTGCATTGAGATCATCTATGTCTATCCAGTTTCTGGCGGCAAAGAATGCACCTCTTATATAGCGTATAGCCCTTTCCACACGGCCTTTTTCACATGCCCTGCGTATAGGCACAGGCCTTGGTTCGTACCTGTAATGAGCGGCAAAATCCAAAAGGACCGGGTGAAAACGGATGGCATCTCCAACACGTTCCAGCACAGCGCTCTTGAGATTGTCATAGAGCAAGACCCTTGGGACTCCGCCAAAAAGCTGAAAGGCCTCTACATGTCCCTGAAGAAAGCTGCTCATCCTTTGGTTGATGAAGAAACGAACAAATATTTGCCGGGACCAGCTTAATACAAGCACAAAGGCGGAAAGCCTTCTTGATGCCTTTCCGAACTGTATGTTTCCAAAGCTTCCCCAGTCCACCTGGGCCTGCTCTCCAGGCAGGGTCCGCAGGCGAAGATATGCCTCAGCAGGATGCCTTGGCCGATGCTTGGCCACTATAGACCTGAAATGGTCCGGACCACCGGGATAACCCCGCTCTTTGATCATCTCAAAAAGACGGCTTGCAGTTAGCGAGGGATATTCCTCCAGGGTCTCAAGCACAAAGGGCATGTATGGATCTACCATGGAAGGCCGTACCGTCCTCTTTACGAATGGAGAATTGGCATGGGAGAGCACACGCTCCACTGTGTTGTGATGGATTCCCAATTGTTTGGCTATAGTGCCGACTTTCCATTTTTCTGCATGATAGAATCGTAAGATTTTTGCTTCCAGCTCTTTCGGAATCATTGCTCCTCCTCTTGACTACCTCAAGCAGCCTTTTTTATTGGTACCCTGGTCCTCAAAAAGTCCAGCCGGGCAAGTGGAGCACAGGGCCTGTGTTGTCTTCCACGTTATTTCACCGTAAATTAATCGTATTAAAATACGGTGGTGCTTCTGTAATCTTTCCAATACATCCACCTGCACTGGAAGCTGATTATTGACATTGTACTTGGGGCTTCGCCCCAAACCCCAGGGTTTTTTAAGGCATAGGGAGAACAGAGAATAGGCAAAAAAAAGGGAAGCCCGAAGACTTCCCCAAGGCGATATTCTCCGCCCTCATCCGGCTATCCCTTGGTGAGTTGCTCCCCAGCAGAGCTCACCTCCGTTTCACCGGAATCTTATGAAAGAATGGTTATCCCATTTCCTCTACAGCTGTCATGATATGTTCCGGGGTAATGGACTGAGTATTTTGCAAGGCTGCTATATTCATGGCAAGATGGGCAATCAGGTTTGCTTTTCGCGGCAGACCGTTTGTGGCCTGGAACATGGCCTCCAGAGCCTGTGGAGTGAAAATGTCCATTTCAGTTCCGGCTAATCGCAACCTGTGCCTGAGATAGCCTGGCAGTTCTTCTTTGGACAAGCCGGAAATGTGATATCGCACCACAAGCCTCTGGGCCAGGGGCTCGTGAACAGACATGGCAAGCCGTCTTCTGAGTTCAGCTTGGCCGACAAAAAGCATGCAAAGCCGATTTTGCGAGTCCATCTCATAGTTGGTCAGAAGACGCAGGTTTTCAAGCACGTCATTTCTGAGATATTGTGCCTCATCAATAATGAGCACCGGCCTGATTTTTGATTCCAGGCAAAGCCTGTTCACCTCCTGGCGGATGGAGCGGTAGAGAGCGGCCAGGCTGCGCTCAGTGCTCAAGCCCATCTCCCAGGCAATGGACTTATAGGTGTCTGTGACATTGCCAGTGGTCAGTGGAACATAAAATACCCGGTACAGACCGGAGTGGAGAGACGATGCCACCTTTCTGCATATACAGGTCTTGCCACTGCCGACTTCACCGGTCACCAGGCCGATCCCGCGCAGCTGCAGCAGATAATTGACTCTGGCTTCCAGTTCGTTCGCAGCCTGCGATGCAAAGAGTTCATCCGGAGCCAGGTCCTTTTCAAATGGATGCCGGGTAAGGCCATATATTTTTCTGTACATCTTACTCTTCCCCTGTCATCTTTCCGGTTATTTTACTGAAGGCAACTGGCTGCGGCGGCAGGGACTGTTGCTGCGGTGTTTTTTTGTCAGCATCGGCACCCTGGAGTGTGGTATCGGGACGCTGCCGCTTTACAAAACAGTTGGCATAGGCATCAAGGCGTTTTGCCTGCTGGACATGGCGGCTATTATGGCAGACTTCAACTGTTTTACCCTGATTTGCCGGATCATATCTCAGGATAACTGTTTCACCCACCAGGGCCGCGTCAACTTCGTATACCATGCCGTTCAGGCTGACAGTACGATCCTTCATGACCTTGCGTTTAATCTCGAACAGAAAGAGATCATCCAGGTCAACACCCGGCTCGGGATAGCGGACGCGCTCTCCTGTTCCGGCCCAGCGGTCAAGGGGAGCTTCTCCCAGCATACGGTGCGGAGTACGGTGGTACTCAATTTCTATATAGGCCCATAATGCCCTGTTGATCGCTTCCAGGCTGCTCCTATCTTTTTCTGAAAGCATGGGCAGAAACTGAAGCCGTACTGTCCTGAACCATCGCTCAATTTTCCCTTTTGCCTGGGCATGATAAGGTCTGGCATGTATAAGAGTTATGCCCAGTTTGGCACAAACAAGGGTGAGATGCTGCGAACGGAAAGCAGAGCCGTTATCCACAAACAGCCGCTGCGGTATGCCCCTTCGAAGGATCGCCTGCTTTAAAACCGGCATGAAGGATGCGGTATTCTCGGAATGGGTAAAGGCTGCATAGGGGATCACCCTGGTGGCGTCATCAATAAAGGCGATGAGGTATGTTTTTCGTTTTTGGTTGCCGCTATCCCCGGCGGCCGGGCCGTGCATGACATCACTCATGAACAGATCTCCGGCATACTGGTAGGAAAACCTTCGGTGATCCTTTGCTGGTTCGTTTTTCTTGCGCATCAGCCCGTTGCGTGCCAGCAGTTTGTACACTGTGGACTGCGGCATGCGGATATCATCCGGCACCCGGCCTGACTCCCTGGCCTTTTTAATCACCAGGGACACGGTCAGATCAGAATTCTCTTCTTTGGCAGCCAATAACAGGTCGGCAACTTCACGGGGTAGTTTCCTTGGTTTGCCCCTGTCGGTGCGGCTTTTAGGCAGCAGGGCGTCAAAGCCTCCCCGTCTGTACTTTTTCAGCCAGTCCCGAATGGTCTCCTGGGCTACTGCCGTACGGCGTGAACAGGGAATGACGTATTCTTTGTCGGCCTTTTCCCTGAGCTTGCTGTAAAGCCCTTTGGTTCCAAGCGGCAGATGCACCAAGTCAGCGATCACTCCGAATCGGAACAGGGCGACCTCTTGGTCAATGTCCACATAGTCTTTTTTCATAAAGCTCCTCCTGAAATGGTATGAATTGTTATCAGAAGCCACTTTATGCGACAGGAACCATCAAGACAGTCCCCATCGATTGTTGGAACCAAATCTTCAGGAATACCTGGCCGTGAAGCGGGGGCCGAAACCGACCACAGGAGGAAGAACGGGGAGAAAAACCAGGGCAACTTCACGCAGCTTCACAAGTACTCTTTCGGTGGAGAAGCGATGCCGGAAAGACTCCAGAGAGGGAGTGCAGCCAACAGGAATTAGACCCGCCACAGTAGTTAATGTGTCTTTGACATATCTTATCCTGCGTCTGAGCCAGCGCAGGGCTGATGCCGGGGTTATTTCCGGACGCAATTTTTCCGCAGCCTCTTCCTGACTTGCACTCTCCTGCGACACATTGACAGCCTGCTCCACCTCATCTAATGTCCCGGGAAGACGTGAGCAGAAGAAGTCGGGGATCAATCCTATGGTCGTGTGTCCTTTCTGACAGTAATAGCGGGCTATCAGGCAGTATTCCGGGAACTTCCTTGCATATGTTCCATGCCTGGCAAGACCGCATCCTCCATCGGGATGCAGAGGACAATGATCCAGGTGCGCCTTTTTCCAGGCTTCCTGCTCTATGTAATCCTGTAATGACAATTTTGTTGAATAATGAACTTGCATATGAAAAAACCCGGTAGAAATGAACCCTGCCCCTGCGGCAGTGGGAAAAAGTATAAAAAATGTTGTCTGAATAATCCCGCTGTGGGCGGGACCTTTATATATACTGATCTGGATATGTTATCCAACAAAGTTAATGAACTTATCAAGGATGGAAGGCTGGCAGAAGCAGAGGATACGTGCCGAATACTCATGAAGAAATATCCGGACCAGATTGACGGCTTGCACAGATATGCCGAAGTCTATGAGGCCATGGGGGAGAAACAAAAGGCCGCAAGGTATTATAGGAAGGCAGCTAACTTTGCGCAACAGAGTGACGGATTTGGACAGGAGACTATTGATTTATTCTTGAGGCAGGCTCAACTGCTTGCCGGAACGTCCGAAGAATAGTTCCTCTTTTATCCACCAATTCCATCTGTTCACCGGTGGGATAATGAAGCAATCGAAGCCGGTGATTTTCTATTTAATTGGACTTGCAACAACTACCTTGAATGGCTGAATGACCAGCTCAAGTCAATAGATGGGGACAAGTGAACGGGAATCAGGGAACCAAAGGGGGACATCAGTAAATAAGTAACTGCTCCTTATGAGCAAAAAAGCAGTTGAGGGAAATGTTGGGGAACCTTCATGGGCATCATAAATTGAATAACACTGATACGAAG
>JAIWFS010000055.1:0-6910 GCA_048631505.1 archaeon
TTCAGAGATGAAGTTGTCTTCCCCAGGTGCGTCCATAAGGTAAACTTTGGCCTTTTTCCAGGTCAGATGATGAAACGCTGTGCTAACGGACATGTTGCGTTTGACCTCTTCCGGCTCAAAGTCCAATACTGAGGATCCGTCATCGACTTTGCCCATGCGCGAAGTTGCCTTGGCAGTAAAAAGCATGGCCTCTGCCAGAGAAGTTTTGCCACTCCCACTTTGGGCGACCAGAGCGAAATTTCTGATGTTGCTGACGTCCATAGGTGCTAATTCCTTTCCTTCATAGATTTATGGTAAGCGTTTACAGGGCACCGCATCTGCTTTGTTGTCGGGCACTTGAAGTACAGGAAGTACGTCTGCGTACCCGTACGCCTTGCATATGCAGCACCCTGTAAACGGTTACAGTTCTGTAAGTTGCAGTAAAACGGGCATTATCGAATTTCTGTTTTTCCCAATTTCAAATTTCAAGTTTCGAATCAACTTTTCCCAGTACCCCACCTCATATAGTCTTTCATAAGATAGGCAGACTCTTCCCGTTCGATTTTGACTGCGCACACCTTGAATTCAGGTGTCTTGGTGATCGGGTCCAGTGCCCTGCTGGTCAAGATATTTGTCCTTGTCTCAGCAAAATTGAATGTCATGCACACAACACCGGCAGGTACAATTTCCGTTATCTTTGTCTTGGCCTTTATGCTCCCTCTCCTTGAGGTCACTTTTATGACTTCTCCGTCCTGGATCTCCAGAGAAGCGGCATCAGCCGGGTGTATCTCAACGTGCTCCTCCTTCCGAAGCTCATCAAAGCCTTCTGCCTTATGCGTCATGACTGCGTGATAATGGAAGGCGCACCGCCTGGTGATAAGGACAAATGGATACTCGTGGCTGGTAGTCTCTGCCGGAGGCCGATATGAAATGGGTGCGAATTTTGCGCGCCCACTCGGTGTGTTGAAGCGCTCACTGTAAAGATACGGCGTCCCTGGATGTTCGTGATCCGGGCAGGGCCATTGGAGCCCGGACTTCTCAATACGTTCATACGTGATGCCCCCGTAACTCGGGGTCAGGCCGCGCATTTCCTCAAAAATCTCTTGAGGGCTGCCAAAATCAAAACCTTTGGCCCCCATGCTTTTTGCAATATCGCATATGATCATCCAGTCGGGACGTGAATTGCCTTTAGGCTCTATTGCTTTGCGGACCCGTTGTACCCGCCGTTCAGTGTTTGTAAAGGTCCCGTCTTTCTCAGCAAAACTGGCAGCCGGGAGCACAACGTCTGCCAATCGCGCTGTCTCTGTGAGGAAGATATCCTGCACAACGAACAGTTCCAGGTGTGATATGGCCTTTTCGATGAAAGTTGTGTCCGCGTCCGTGACTACCGGGTCTTCGCCCTTCAGATAGAGGGCCTTAATCTTGCCCTCACGGGCGGCTTCAAACATCTCGGTCAGTGTGAGCCCGTTTGATGGACTGAGCTTACAATTCCACGCCTTTTCAAACTTTCTCCGCACCTTTTCATTTTCCACCTTTTGATAACCGGTGTATACGTTGGGAAGCGCCCCCATGTCACAGGCGCCCTGAACGTTATTCTGCCCCCTTAAGGGATTTACGCCTGTTGAGGGTATGCCGATATTACCTGTGAGTAGCGCCAGGTTGGCCAAGGCCCTCACATTATCCGTCCCGTGCGAGTGCTCGGTGATACCCAGGGTATACAGAATGGTTGCAGGTGAAGTAGAGCCGAACATCCTGGCTGCTCTGGCTATGTCCTGTGCGGGAACACCGGTAATTTTCTCAGCGGTTGCCAGGTCATTCTCCATGATGGAGGCCTCAAAGGCCTCATAATCCTCGCATCGTTTCTCAATAAAGGATGTATCCATGAGATTTTCTTCGATAATGACCTTCATTATCCCATTCAGGAGTGCTATATCGGTTCCGGGACGAAGCCTGAGCCAGATATCGGCCATGCGGCAGAGAGGTATTCGCCTGGGATCTACCACGATGAGCTTTGCACCCTTTTGTACAGCCCTGGTAACCTGTCTGCCTATAATTGGGTGATTAGCTGTTGTATTGGTGCCGATGGCAAAGATGCAAGCCGCACTGCTGATCTCATTGATGGAGTTCGTCATGGCACCGCTACCGAAACTGGCGGCCAGACCGGCCACCGTGGGCGCGTGTCAGAGACGGGCACAGTGGTCAATATTATTGGTTTTTAAGACCGTCCTGGTGAACTTCTGAAAGAGGTAGTTCTCTTCATTTGTGCATCTGGCCGAGGAGATGGCAGCGACCTCATCTCCTTTGTAATGGGCCAGGCTGCTGGCCACATATTTGATCGCCTGGTCCCAGGTGATCTCCACAAACTTGCCTTCTCTCTTCACAAGGGGCAATGTAACCGGTCTGCCTTCTTCTGTTACTTCAACTACAGAGGACGGCTGTGCATATTCATCGTATGCACGCATGAGTGGAAGAGACAGCCTGTCCGGACTATTAACGAAGTTATAACCAAAGCGCCCGCGAACACAGAGATTGCCCTTGTTGACAGGGCTTTCGTCATCGCCCCTGGCTCTTACGATGGTGTTTCCGCGCACCCCCAGGTAAAGTCCGCACCCCACACCACAGTATGGGCAGGTGGTTTTTACTTCACGGGTTGGATATTCAGCCTTCTTGGGTACCAGGGCACCTACCGGGCAACGTTCCATACATTCCCCGCAAGACACACAGACAGACTCTTTCAAGAGTTTGTTGGCAAACGTGCTGACTCGGAGATCGTAACTCCGGTATGCCATGTCGATTGCGTCATTACCTACAATCTCATGGCAGGTACGGACGCATATTGTGCACTGCACACACTTGTTGGGATTGAAATCGAAAAACGGGTTGCTGGTGTCAATGGGAAGGTCCTTGGCCACATGCTCAAGACGATCGAACCTTTGCTCTTTGAAACCTATACGGTTTACCAGTTCCTGAAGGCGGCACTGCCCGCTCTTGGGACAGAGAAGGCAGTTGAAGTCATGATCACTCAAGATGAGCTCAAGGATCACCCGGCGCAATCGTTCAATTTCAGGATCGTCCGTAACAACCACCATACCTTCTTCTGCAACGGTCCGGCAGGCCGGTTCAAGTCTTCTTCGATTTTCGATCCTGACCAGACACAGGCGACATACGCCTATGGATGAGACATCAGGGCAATAGCACAGGGTGGGGATATAGATACCTGCGTCCTGGGCCGCTGTGAGGATAGTAGCACCCTCATCGGCCTTCACTGTAATTCCGTTTATGTTCAAAGAAACGTTACTCACTCTTATCACCTAAGCTTTCTATCAGACCTGTAACACACTCCACCGCGTTGAACCGCTTGGGACAGACCTCCATGCAGGCCCCGCATTTGATACACTTACTCTGGTCAATCTCGTGGACCTGCCATTTCGCACCTATAATGGCATCAACCGGACAGGCGTCCAGGCATTTCAAGCAGGCCTTACACCTGTAGTCCTTGATACGATAGAAAATAAGAGATCTGCACACAAGGGCCTGGCAGCGCCTCTCATGGATATGCTCTTCATACTCCTTGCGGAAGTACTGTATGGTAGAGATAACCGGATTGGGGACTGTCATTCCAAGGCCGCACATGGAAGCCTGCTTGACGGCATCGGACAATTCGAGCAGGATCTCAATATCTCCGGGCTTTCCGTTTCCTCTTGTAATGTCCTGCAAGATCTTGAACATCTGCTTTGTGCCGAGCCGGCACGGAGTACACTGCCCGCAGGATTCATTCTGAGCAAAATCGAGAAAGTACCGGGCGATATTTACAATACACGTGTCCTCATCCATGACAAGCATGCCCCCGGAGCCAATAATCGACCCAGCCTTGGCCAGCGATTCGTACCCCACTGGCAAATCAAGGAGTTCTTCAGGGATACATCCGCCTGAAGGCCCGCCGGTCTGAACCGCCTTGAAACGCTTCCCTCCCGGGATCCCTCCGCCTATGTCAAAGATAATCTCGCGAAGTGTCGTACCCATCTCCACTTCAACAAGGCCCACATTCTGGACCTTTCCCACAAGTGAGAATATCTTCGTTCCCTTGTCAGTGGGAGTGCCTATTTCTGAATACCACTTGCCCCCATTCAGAGCAATCCTGGAGACGTTTGTCAGTGTCTCCACGTTATTTATGATAGTAGGTTTACCCCACAGTCCCTGTAGAGCAGGGAAGGGGGGTTTTGGTTTTGGCCGGCCGCTTCTTCCTTCGATTGAGGCTATAAGCGCTGTTTCCTCTCCACACACAAACGCGCCCGCTCCCTTTACGATCTTGATTTCAAAATCAAACCCGCTACCCATGATGTTGTGCCCGAGGAGTCCCATATCAGTAGCCTGAGCAATAGCTGTGGACAGATGATGGACAGCCATGGGATACTCTGCGCGCACATATATGATCCCTTGAAAGGCCCCGACTGCATAACCGGCGATCATCATCCCTTCCAGCACGCTGTAGGGGTCTCCTTCCATCACGCTTCGGTCCATAAAGGCACCCGGATCACCCTCATCGCCGTTACAAATGATGTATTTCTCTTCACCAGGGGCATTGCGTGCTGTTTCCCACTTGATGCCGGCTGGGAATCCGGCCCCTCCTCTTCCCCGCAGACCGCTGAGTTTGATTTCTTCAATGACTCCTTCAGGAGTCATTTGAGATAGGATTTTGGCAAGGGCCCGAAAGCCATCGACCTTGATATAGTCTTCAATGCTTGTAGGATCTATGACGCCACAGTTTTTTAGTACAATCCTTCTCTGTTTCTTGTAAAAGGGAATATCATCTGAAAAAAAGCACTTCTGGCCGGTGACAGGGTCTTCGTACAAGAGCCTTTCAACTACCCGGTCTTCAAGCAATGTCTCAGAAATGATTTCCGGCACGTCCTCTTTTGTTACGTGCTGGTAAAATATCTTTTCCGGGCACACAACCACAATCGGACCCCTCTCACAAAATCCATGACAACCTGTCTTCTTGACCGTTATCTCATCTTCAAGCTCATGGTTTTTGATTTCCCTGACAAAGGCCTCCCTGACATGTTCACTTCCAGACGACATACAACCGCTTCCACAGCAGACACTGACCATTCTCCCGGTTGTCTTCTTATCAGCAATGAGAGTTTCCCTCAGGAGTCTTAACGATTCCACGCTACCTATTCTGTAGTCTTCTATTGATTGTATTGAGATCGATTTTTTCATATCTACATTAATTCAACATTCAAAATTTATCGTATGTCGCATGGGCTGGAAAATTGAAGCAGCGCCGCAGATTGGGTTTTTTCAGCAGAATCATGTCTAGGTCTCTGTATCATCAAGGTCCTCTGTCAGTATTCTCTTGACCTTTCTTACTGTCATTTTCGAATGGACCTCGTCATCTACAAGGACAACCGGAGCCAAAGCACATGATCCCAGGCAGGCCACTCGCTCAAGACTGTATTTGTAGTCCGGAGTCGTTTGACCTTTCTTGATCCCAAGGCAATTTTCCGCGGTTTCCAGGATGTCACGTGCGCCTAATACATGACAGGCAGTCCCCTGGCACACGGAGACAAGATGATCACCTCGGCGAGTCAAATAGAAATGGTCATAGAACGTTGCCACGCTGAATACCTGGCTCGGCGGCAACTTCAAGAAATCTGCGATTAAAGACAAGGCGGCCTCGGGCAGATACCCAAACTCCTCCTGAACCCTCTGCAGGATGGAGATTAACCCTCCCCTTTCTCCTTCAAAAACTGCAAGTATCTTATTAAGTCTTTCAGTATCCATTCAATCCTTCAATTTTTCTTTTAACGCTTACCCTGAATGATGTCTTCAGCCATCCGCACATCGTCCATGCTGCCAATGAACACCGGCACCCTCTGATGAAGATGTTTCGGCTCAAGATCGAGTATACGTTCAGCCCCTGTGCTTGCATATCCTCCTGCCTGTTCGACTATAAAGGCCAGGGGATTTACCTCGCACGTGAGCATCAGTTTTCCATGGGGCTTTGAAGGATCCTTTGAGCTCTCCGGATACATGTATATTCCACCTTTCAGGAGATTCCGGTGAAAATCCGTTACAAAAGAGCCTGTATAACGCGCTGTGTAAGGACGGCCTGTCTTTAAGTCAGGCGTCTTAAAGTACTCGATCGCGTCCTGGATATTCTCCTCCCAGAAATAATAGTTCCCTTCATTGACGCTGTAGGTCTTGCCTTTTTTGGGTATGCGAATGTTCTCATGGGAAAGAAGAAACTCGCCGATACTTGGTTGCAGCGTAAACCCATGAACCCCATCTCCTGTTGTGTAGACCATCATAGTGCTTGATCCATAAATACAATAACCTGCTCCCACCTGCTCACAACCGGGCTGCAAGGCGTCCGCCATCATGCCGAATTCTCCAAGGCCTCGTTTCCTGAAGATTGAGAAAATTGAGCCGATCGCAACAGGTACATCAATATTGGTAACACCCCCCAGGGGATCAAAGATCAATATGTAGTTACCCTTGGCATACTTTTTGGGGATAGGTATCAAATCCGTATTCATCTTGGAGGCCATGCAACTCAAGCATCCCACGTGACTGAGGCGGTTCACAATTGTAGAGTTGGCAAATTCGTGTAACTTTTGTACGACTCCTTCGTCACCACTTACTGACTCAATAGTATCAAGTGCATCAGATAAGTTTGCCTTGTCCACTTTTTGCGCGATGATCTTGGCTGCCACTGTCAATTCTGACAGAATGGATGTAAAGGCACCCGTTGCCTCCGGCCGACCTTTTTGTTCGGACAAGATGAACTCATTAACAGTTATCCCTTTAGCCATTTTAAATCCACCTCTTTTGTGTAATCAATTATAATTCCAGCCAGGACTCGGAGAATATGGTCTTTCCCATCAGGACCCTGGTTGTCTTGTAGTATTCCATCTCCTTGGGAGAA
>JAIWFS010000056.1:0-6875 GCA_048631505.1 archaeon
ACTTTATAACCTGAATTGAGCGATTAGCTGTTAGCCATTAGCTATTAGGTAAAAACTTTGTATAAAAACGGACTGTTAAGCTAACGGCTAACAGCTAAAGGCTAACAGCTCAAATTAGATATAAATAAAACAGGAGTAACCAGGTCAAAATGGACATAGAAGATACTATTACAAATCTGCTTGAGATAGATGACCAGGAGCCTATAGAAATACCTGAAGTGCTCCCTCTGATGCCGGTAAGGGACGTGATAGTCTTTCCTTCAATGATTATTCCCCTTTTCATTGGGAGAGAAGCCTCTGTAGCCGCAATAAACGAGGCCCTGGCCTCTGACAGGATGATTTTTCTGGTTACACAGAAGGACGCCTCAGAAGAGAATCCATCCAAGGATGGATTATATAAGACCGGCGTTGTGGCCATGATAATGAGGACCCTTCAGCTTCCTGACGGGCGTCTCAAAGTCCTGGGTCAGGCCCTTGTAAAAGGGACTATTCAGGAATTCCTGCAGGACAAACCTTGCTTTAAAGTCCGCATAGAGACTGTCAAGGAAGAAGAGCCTGCCGAGATATCCGTAAAGGTAGAGGCCCTTATTCGAAATGTAAGGGATCAGGCAGAAAAACTGTTTAATCTTAAAGGTGTCTTTACTCCTGAGATGGGAGCCATTTTAAATGGTGTTGAGGAACCAGGCAGGCTGGCAGATATCGTGGCATCCAATCTTAACTTAAAATCCGCTGAGGCACAGCGTTTGCTCGAAATGACAGATCCCTTGGCGCGTTTACAGGAAGTAAATAACCTGCTCACAAGGGAGCTTGAGGTCTCCACCGTGCAGGCCAAAATCCAGTCCGAGGCCAAGGAGGAAATGACCAAGACCCAGAGAGAATATTTTCTCCGGGAGCAGTTGATGGCCATAAGACGTGAGCTAGGCGAAATCGACGAAAAATCTGAAGAATTGGCAGAGCTGAGGAAAAAGGTCCGCAAGGCCAGGATGCCCAAGGAGGCTGAGAAGGAAACCCTTAAACAAATCCAGAGGCTTGAGTCTATGCACCCCGAAGCCTCTGAGGCGTCTATGGTGAGGACATACATCGACTGGCTGGTTGAGGTCCCATGGTCAAAGTACACAAAGGACAAGCTGGACGTGCGCAGGGCACAGAAGGTTCTGGATGAGGATCACTATGACCTGGAAAAGGTTAAGGAGCGCATAGTTGAATACATCGCTGTCAGGAAGCTCAATCCTTCTGCAAAGGGGCCGATTCTGTGCTTTATAGGTCCACCAGGGGTTGGCAAGACATCTCTGGGCCGTTCTGTAGCCCGAACCATTGGGAAAAAGTTTATCAGGATATCTCTGGGTGGTGTCAGGGATGAGGCAGAGATTCGGGGTCACCGCAGGACATATATCGGCGCCCTGCCGGGAAGAATCATCCAGGGACTTAAAAGGGCCGGGAGTAACAACCCTGTGTTCATGATGGATGAGGTGGACAAAATCGGGGCTGATTTTCGAGGGGACCCGGCTGCTGCCCTTCTAGAGGTCCTCGACCCTGAGCAAAACAATACATTCACTGATCATTACCTGGATCTGCCCTTTGATCTTTCAAAAGTAATGTTTATCCTTACTGCCAATGCATCTGACACTATTCCTTCCGCCCTTTTTGATCGACTGGAGGTGATCCAGCTATCCGGCTATACCAGCGAAGAGAAAAAGGCCATTGCAAAGAAATACCTGATCCCCAGACAGCTCAAGGAACACGGGCTTTCGGAAAAGGTCCTGAAGATCTCAGATGCCGCGCTTGTAAGGATAATTTCAGATTATACCCAGGAGGCAGGACTCCGGGAACTTGAGAGGCAGATCGGCGCAATTTGCAGAAAGACGGCAAGACGGATTGCCGAGGGAGAGAAGGGGACTTTTAAAATCACTGGTGCCAATATTAAACACTATCTTGGTATCCCGAAGTATGAGACAGATCTGGAACAGGAAGAGAGCCAGGTAGGGGTTGTAACAGGGCTTGCATGGACTCCTTTTGGAGGAGAGATCCTTCGAGTCGAGGCCAGCATCATGAAGGGGAGTGGGAAACTTACCCTGACAGGACTTATGGGAGAAGTCATGAAGGAGTCAGCCCAGGCTGCTTTAAGTTACGCGAGATCCAGGGCCGAAGAGCTTGGTATTGACCCGGATGTCTTTGAGGAAAAGGACATACACATCCATGTGCCGGCCGGGGCCATACCCAAGGACGGCCCTTCCGCAGGCATAACCCTTACTACAGCTCTTGTCTCTGCCCTGGTGCATAAGCCGGTCAATAAGGATGTGGTCATGACCGGGGAGATAACCTTGCGTGGCCGGATTCTTTCTATCGGAGGAATCAAGGAAAAGGCCCTGGCAGCACTGAGGGCAGGCATCTACACTGTTATAATTCCCGAGCAAAACCTGATGGACCTGGAAGAGATACCGGCAAATATCCGCAGACAGCTTGATTTCAAGCCGGTTCGTCACATGGATGAGGTGCTGGATATTGCCATCGGTCCCCGGCCTTGGGCAGATAAGGAAGGACACGATGCGCTTAAGGATTAATCGCGATCGCCTGGCTGATACCTTCAGGCAACTTGTCTTGATAGACAGTCCTTCAAGAGAGGAAGGGGCTGTTGCAGACTGGATCAAGAAGGCGCTGAAAAAAGAGGTGGGAGCGGAGGTAATAGAAGATCAATCACGTGGTCAGACAGGCTCTGAAAGCGGCAACATCATTGCCCGCATCCCAGGGACGGAAAAGGTAGTCCCGCTCTTTTTCAATGCCCATATGGACACTGTGGAGCCAGGAAGAGGAATCAAGATCATCTTTAAGGACGGTATTTTTCAGAGTGATGGGACCACAGTCCTGGGTGCTGATGATAAGGCGGCTATAGCCATACTTATTGAGACGGCCAGGCTGTTAAAGGAACACAAGGTCTCTCATGGTCCAATTGAATTTCTATTTACTGTATGCGAGGAAATAGGCCTGCTGGGAGCCAAGTCACTGGACCCTGCTCTGCTTGAGGCAAAGGCTGGGTATGCTCTCGATTCAAGTGATCCGGAGGTTTTAATAAATCAAGCCCCTTGTGCCATTCGTTTCAAGGTCAGGGTTGTCGGCAAGGCCGCCCACGCAGGTCTCCATCCCGAGCTGGGAATAAATGCCATACAGGTTGCGGCCAGGGCCTTGGCAGAAGTGCCTCTGGGCCGTATTGATGAATATACCACTGCAAATGTCGGATTGATACACGGTGGCAAGGCCACCAACATAGTACCTGAAGAAGTGGAGCTGGAAGGCGAGGTCCGTAGCCACAATCCCGATAAATTACGGGAAGTCCAGGACCAGGTCCTTGGGACTTTCCACAGAATCGCCCTGGATTTTAAGCCAGGGGAAAACCAGGGCCGGGAAAATCCCGGCTTACCCTTGATTAAGACAGAGGTTATTGACGACTATCCCCTGATGTCGGTCTCTGAAGGACATCCCCTGATTACCACTGCTGTGAAAGCGGCAAAGGGACTTGGAAGAAAGCTCAGACTGGATATGACCGGAGGGGGAAGCGATGCCAATATTTTCAACGCCAAAGGCCTTGCTACAGTGATTATGGGAATCGGCATGCAGAATGTCCACACCACCTCAGAGCATATCAGCCTGGATGACATGGTGGCTACCGCAGAGTTGGTACTGGAGATAATAGGGGCCTGGGGGATGACTGACGGGCGCTGAGAATGGTATTACAGGTTATTTTTTTTCTCCCTAAACTCCTGTCTGCACTTGTCGCTGCAGAAGTAATAGGTCTTTCCTTGCCGATTAAGGGATAAAGCATCCCTTTTAGGGCAATAGACGCCGCATACCGGATCCTGTACCAGTTCGTCTGTTATGGGTGGCTGCTCACCGGCCTGTTTTGAACCGGTTTTTAAAACCTTTCGCGATCTGAGGCCTTTCAAAAAGCCCTTTATGACATAGCAGAGTGCCAGGAAGAGGGCGAAGAACAAAATAAAGCGCACCATGGGCTAGCCCTCCTGTGTTTCTTTGTGGTTCAATTTTCGGACTTCCGGGCTGTCTTCAGGAAGTTCGGCCAGGAGCTCCGAAACGGTTTTACTCCATGGTGCAAGCAAGAGATCCGGGGCAAGCTCAGCCCACGGGGCCAATACAAACCGCCTGGTGGAAAGACGCGGATGGGGGATGTGAATTTGGTGATTTGGTGATTTGGTGATTTGGTGATTGGACGTCTGGATATGCACTCCTTCCATGAAGAGCAGATCCAGGTCAATAGGCCTGTCTTCTGTTCCCAAGCGGTCTCGACCCATGGCCTTTTCAATTGCCAGCAGGTTGGGAAGTAAGTCCTCCGGGCCAAGAGCTGTAATTATCTCTACCACGGCATTTATAAACCATTGGGATGTATCTATGTCCACAGGCTCGGTCTCATACCATTGTGAGCAGCGTAACACCTCTATTTCGGGATGGGTGGACAAAAGACCAAGGGCCTTAATACAGTTTTCAATCCTATTCCCAAGATTGGCTCCCAGGCCAATATAGGCCGTTTTCTCTAATTTCATTAAAGGATTTCCCTAAGCCTCTCGACGACTTCTCCCATGCGCTCCTTTGACACAGTCAGTGCCATGCGCACATAACCCTCACCAGAATCGCCAAAGCCGTTTCCAGGAGTACACACTATCCCGGCCTTTTCAAGGAGTAGGGTGCTGAAATCCTGAGATGTATAACCCTGAGGAACCGGAGTCCAGATATAAAACGTGGCTTTGGGAAAAGGGGTGTCAAGGCCCAGGTCTCGAAGGCCTGAGACCAGTATGTCCCTGCGCTCGGAATATATTTCCTGCATTTCACGGACACAGGATTGGTCACTTTCAAGGGCTGCAATGCCGGCCTCTTGAATGGCCTCAAACTGTCCGGAGTCTATATTGGACTTTACCTGTGTCAGCGCAGCGATCAGGTCCGGGTTTCCCACGGCAAATCCTATGCGCCAGCCAGTCATGTTGTAGGTCTTTGACAGTGAATGAAATTCCAGTCCTATGTCCCTGGCACCCGGGGTATCGAGGAAGCTCGGAGCAATGTATCCATCATATGTCATTTCGCTGTAAGCATTGTCGTGACACACGATAATGTTGTTTTGCTTTGCGAAGTCCACAACCCTGGCAAAGAACTCCGGCGGGGCCACTGCAGCAGTGGGATTATTCGGATAATTGATCCACAGGATTTTTGCCCTTTTCAGGATATCGCCCGGTATGGAATCAAGATCCGGCAGAAAGTCGTTTTCAGCAATTAACGGCAGATAGTAGGTCTCACCGCCGGCAAATAATGTGCCGATATTATAAACAGGATACCCCGGTGTGGGGACCAGTACTATATCACCGGGCTCTACAAAGGCGAGAGGAAAGTGCGCTATTGCCTCCTTTGATCCTATAAGGGCGGCTACCTCGTTGACAGGATCAAAGGACAGGTCAAACCTCTTTTTGTACCAGCCGGCTGCTGCTTTCCGGAAGGCAAGCATACCGGAAGATGAGGGATAACTGTGATACTGCGCCTTCTGAACAGCAGCTATCATCCGTTCCACAATAAACTTGGGTGTGGGAAGATTCGGATCACCGATTCCCAAATCAATAACATCTACACCTTTCTTCCGGGCCTCGGCCTTCATTCGGTCGAGCTCCACGAAAAGATATGGTGGGAGCTGTTGCAATCTCTCAGATTTTGTAAAAATCATGGAGAAGACCTCAATTCGTCATTTTTTATGGGAAGAGGAAAAAAATAATTACTTGAGCCCCAACACATCTTGCATATCATAGAACCCTGCGGGCTGCTCGACGATCCAGAGGGCTGCTCTCACTGCTCCTTTTGCAAAGGTATCCCGGCTTGAGGCCTTATGCACGATCTCAATACGTTCACCTATGCCGCCGAAAAGCACTGTGTGCTCGCCGACTATGTCTCCGGCTCGAAGGGTCTGGATACCAATTTCCTTTTTGCTCCGCTCACCAATGAACCCATGCCTTTCAAATAAACCTACCTCGTCGAAATCCCTGCCGAGGGAAGCGGAAATGACCCTGCCCAACTGAAGGGCCGTGCCGCTTGGGGCATCTTTTTTCATTCTGTGATGTGCCTCTACAATTTCAACGTCATAGTCATCACCAAGGACCTTGGCTGCGGTGTCAACAAGCTTGTAGAGGAGATTAATCCCTACACTCATATTGGGTGCGAGTACACAGGGGAAATCCTTTGCCAGTTGTCTTATCTCGTCGAGTTCCTCACTTGCCAACCCCGTGGTTCCTATAACTATTGGTTTTTTGTGTGAGGCTGCGATGCGGGAGTGCTTCAGGCTGGCTTCGCTAATAGTGAAATCTATGACGACATCTCCCTGATCTATTACGGAATCGAGGCTGTCTGCCACGGTCACTCCCAACGATTCGAGTCCCGCAACCGCCCCGGCATCCTGCCCGACAGCAGGGCTGTCCGGGTGTTCAAATGCCGCGCTCAGAGTGATACCTTCAGTCTTATGAATCATGTTTATGATGCGGCCGCCCATACGACCACCTGCACCGGCTACTATAGCTCGGACCATGTTCTTCCCTCCTAGAACTTAACGCCCTTCGGGCGAGCTTTTAGCTAATAAGCTATTAAGCTGCTTGACTTATTAGCTTAACAGCTTAATAGCTCACCAGCTTATCTTACTTGACCAGCTTGAGTTCTTTCAGAACCCCTTTCAACCGCTTTTTATTGGCCTCACTCATTGAGGCCAGGGGAAGGCGAACCTCATCTGTTGGAATCTTGCCCATCATTGCAAGGGCGGTCTTGGCCGGAACGGGATTTGTCTCATAGAAAAGGGCATCAAACAGCGGGAACAATTTTAAATGTAACTGACGTGCCTTTGT
>JAIWFS010000057.1:0-6848 GCA_048631505.1 archaeon
CCTATTGAGCAGTTATTTTTTCCAATATTTGAGGAGATAAAATGACGGAAGATCGTTTTGCGCATCTTTACAACAAGTGGGTCCTTCAGACTCAAAGTTCGGCAATCCGCGACATGTGTGCTCTTGTCCAGGACCCTGAAATAAAATCACTGGCCGGC
Organism: archaeon; assembly: GCA_048631505.1. GTDB lineage: Bacteria > Desulfobacterota > Dissulfuribacteria > Dissulfuribacterales > UBA3076 > UBA3076. The sequence continues at coordinate 159 of JAIWFS010000057.1, forward strand.
GGCTGGCCTGATCCGAGCGTTTTTCCGGGAACCGAGATTTCCCAGATCACGGCCGAGTTATTAGCTGATAAGCCCCATCTGGTCTTACAGTATGGGGTTACCGAGGGCGTTCCAGCCCTGCGTCAACTAATGGCCGAACGGGCTCGCAAACTGTACGGCATCAACTGCAGTGCGGACGAGATATTTATTGCACAAGGCTCTCAGCAGGCCATGGACCTTGCAACCAGGCTGTTTGTTGCTCCTGGCGATGTGGTCATGGTCGGGTTGCCAACCTATGTCGGCGGCACCGGCTCAATCTCGGTACAGACCGGTGAGGCGGTAGGGATACCGGTTGACGAGGAAGGCATTAGCACTGACCTCATGGCCGAGGAGCTGGAGCGTATCACCCAGGCCGGAAAACGGGTCAAGGCTGTTTACGTGATTCCTAATTTCCAGAATCCGACTGGTGTGACCATGACCCTCAGGCGCCGGAAGAGTCTGGTGGAGCTGGCACAGAAGCATGACTTTATTATTTTCGAGGACGATGCATACAGTGACTTGCGTTATGAGGGACAGGCGCCGCCATCCCTTAGGGCACTGGATGAAACAGGAAGAGTGATCCACATGCGCTCTCTATCCAAAATATTCTGCCCCGGCATGCGCCTGGCCTGGGTTGTAGCTGATGCTGCCGTGATCAGCAAGATGGCTACTGCCAAGCAGTTCGTGGATACATGCACAAATTCTCTGGCCCAGTATGTTCTGCTGGAGTACATCCAGCGCGGTCTCCTGGATAAAAAGTTACAGCTCATTCTCTCTTACTACTGCCGCAAACGGGATTTCATGCTTTCCCAACTGGAGCGTCACTTCCCCAAGGAAGTCCGTTGGAACCGGCCGGAAGGAGGCTTCTTTATATGGGTCCATTTGCCCGAGCATCTTGACGGCAGCGAGGTTCTGCAGGAAGCGATCAGCCAAAAAGTCGTTTTTGTTCCTGGCAGCGCCTTTTATATTGACGGCGGGGGTCGCAACACCATCCGTCTCTCTTTCGCCCAGGTGGATGAGGCGACCATTGAAGTGGCCATTGCCGAGTTGGGCAAAATAATCAAGCGGAAGCTTACCCAGTAGCCGACTGAATAAGCTTCAGATATCTGGTCTATATCTACCCGCCCAGATAAAGTCGTTGGACATCCTTATTGTTCAAAAGCTCCTGACCGGTGCCCGTTAACCTGTTTCTGCCCAATTCCAGGACGCAGCCCCTATGGGAAACGGAAAGGCCTTTGCGGGCGTTTTGTTCGACCAGAAGAAAAGAAATACCGTTTCTGTTCATTTCCTGAATTTCCTTAAAAATAAGATCAACAACTAGGGGCGCCAGTCCAAGGGATGGTTCGTCAAGAAGGACCAACCGAGGGTGAAGGATGAGTATCCTGCTCAGAGCCAGCACCTGGCGTTGTCCACCTGATAGCTCCCTGGCAGGGCGCTTCTTCCTTTCATTTATCATGGGAAATTTTTCTAACACCCTTTCTATGCCATGGCATAGCCTTTCACTGTCCCGGAGGATGGAGCCTGCTATCTCCAGGTTTTCAAGGACGGTGAGGTTAGGAAATATGTTATTACCCTGAGGGATAAAGATAAGTCCCTTTCTGCCTTTCTTCTCCATATCCAGGTGAATCACGTCCTCGCCACGGAAAATGACCTTTCCGCCTGAAGGTTCAATCTGCCCTGCTACAGCCCTAAGTACGGTAGATTTCCCGGCACCGTTGGGGCCTATAATGCAGACAATTTCACCTTCAGAAAGCCCCAGGCTGACTTGATGCAGGACAGTAACCGGTCCGTAGCCGGCAGTTAGCTGATCTACTTCAAGCAGCATGATTTTCTCTCCCAAGATAGGCCTCAATAACCCGGTTGTTTTCTCTGGCTTCAGTCGGTGTTCCGGAAAATATCAAATTTCCTGAATCCATCACAATGATCTTTTCGCAGATTTCAGCAATAAAAGGCATGTTATGCTCGATAAGGAAGATCTTGATCCCCTCATTACTGAGTCTTGTGATGACCTCAATAAGTTGGCGGACCAGGGTCGGATTTATTCCTGCAGCTGGCTCGTCCAGTAGGATCATTTTGGGTTTGGCCATGAGTACTCTGCCCCATTCGATAAGTTTTTGCTGGCCAAAGCTCAACTTGCCCGCAAGGTGCTCGGCCAGGGGGGCCAGTTTGAGAATATCCAGTATTTCCATTGCCCTTTCTTTGTTCTCCCTTTCTTCCTGCTTTACCCTGCCGGGTTTTAAAAAAACAGAAGTAAGGTGTTCTCCTGTCTGGTCAGGAGCTGAAGACAGCAGGTTGTCTAAGGTGGACATGAAAGGGAGGGCCCTTGTTTGCTGGAAGGTACGAACAAGGCCCATCTGGCTTATGGTATGAGGCGAAAGTCCACTGATCAGCTTGCCCTTGAAATAAACCCGACCACGGTCGAGCTTGTAGAATCCTGTGATCAGGTGAAAAAGAGTTGTCTTTCCGCTTCCATTGGGACCAATCAGGCCTGTTATGCCAGTATCACTGAGTTCAAAAGTGACATCGTTTACAGCAGTCAGTCCACCAAAGCTTTTTGTTATATTCTCGATCCTTAGCATAATCACCCTTTATATTCGGGGAGAAGTCCCTCAGGCCGCTTTAGCATTATAAGGATGAGGACCGCTCCATAAACCATGCCTTGAAGTGGGGCCACAAAGCGGCCGAAATCCGTGGGGATCGGAAGAAATCGCACAGACTCACCGAAAAAGGTGATCACAAACGCGCCCAATACCGGGCCCCAATTCGTCCCGCGGCCGCCAAGCACCACACACAGCAATACAAGGATCGTCTCTGTAAGTGTAAAGTCGCCGGGGCTGATGTAGGTGATGTAATGAGCCCACAGCCCTCCGGCCAGGCCTGCCAGGACAGAACCCACCGTTATGGCTTTTATTTTAAGTGTTAGAACGTTTTTCCCCAGGGCCTGAGCCACATACTCGTCCTCCCTCACTACTTTCAGGGCCCGCCCAAAAGGGGCTGTTGTGAGGCGGCGGATTATCAAGAATACTGCAATGGTTAATAGGGCGCAAAAAACCAGAAACATTGGAAGGGCTGCAACCCCTACCCCAATCCAGCTTGGACGAGGGATACCGGGCAGTCCCATTGGGCCTTTTGTAAGCCACCGCTCATTGAGAAAAAAGAGTCTGGCCATTTCAGCGAAAACCAGGGTGGCAATGCCAAAGTAATCCCCTGAAAGCCTTAATGCAGGTATGGCCAGCACTGCCCCTGCCCCTCCGGCAACAGCCATCCCGCAGACCATACTAACTGCCACAGGCAGGCCGGCAAGGCTCAACAGGGCAGAGGTATAGGCCCCTATCCCGAAGAACGCCACGTGGCCGAAATTATACAGCCCTGTATACCCAAGTTCCAGGTTGAGAGAAATAGCAAAAATAGAATAGATCAAGGCTATTATGAGGATGTGAAACAGATAGTCCATTTTCTATCGCACCCCCCCTAAAATCCCAAAAAGCCCCTTTGGGCGAAAAAGGAGTACCAGGATGATAATGGCAAAGGATATAAAGTCTTTATATCCTGGGGAAACAAACGCCACACCCACATTTTCAGCAATCCCTATGAAAAGGCCCCCAAGCAGCGCTCCCCAGACATTTCCCGCTCCACCCAACAGCATGGCAGCAAATGCCTTTATCATATTAGTCAGTCCCATCAAGGGCTCCAGGCTTGTATCAAGTGCCAGCAAGATTCCCCCAACCCCTGCAAAAACAGAGGCCAGGGACCATACCGTCAGGCTTACCCGCTTCATGTTAATGCCCATTATTACGGCAAGTTCCATGTTATCTGCCACCGCCCTGAGAGATTTTCCAAGCATTGTTCTGGTGAATAAGAAATAAAGTCCGCCCAGGAACAGAACTGCCGCTGCCATCATTGAAATCTGAGTCCCGGTAATGCTCAGCCCCGCAAATGCCAACCCCCTGGTGGGTTTCAGGCCATATGTCATTAGATCCGATCCCCAGATGATCCGAATAGCGTTCCTGAGCAGGTATGACAGGCCTATTGAGGCGATCAAAAGGCTAATCCGGCTGCCATGCCTCAGGGGTCGATATACATATCGCTCCTGGGCCAGTCCAATGGCAATGGTGAGCGCCAGGGCAGGCAGGACAGCATAGTAGATGGGCATGGAAAAGAGAGTTTGTGTAAATAGCAGAGCAAGGTAGGCGCCCAAGGCAATTAGTTCTCCATGAGCGAAGTTAATAAACCGGAAAACGCCATAAACCATGGTGAGTCCCACCGCGAACAGGGCATAAATTGAGCCTGCGATGATCCCATTCAAAATAAGCTGCAAATAGTATGTCATTGAGGATCCTTTGCTGCACAAGGAAAAGGGGATCTGGAGATCCCCTTATTGAACTTCCCGATTACAACGCTATTTGTAATCCTCGATATTCCCCCCTTTTACCGTCCAGCGCCCGTAGGTCGCACCAACATCTCCATTGGCATCAAAGGTCTTATCACCGGTGGCCCCAATAAATCCCTTGCTGGCGTTTATCAGGGCGCTTCGGATATCGTCAGCAGACATGGATTTTGCTTCACTTAGGGCTTTCGCCGTAAGCTTTACCATATCGTAATTGTACTCACCAAAGATCGGCGTCTTTTTGCCAGGGTATTTCTTTTCCCATGCCTCCTTATAGGCCCTATACTGGGGTGTATCCTGAGAGAAAGTGGGGTAAGTTCCAATGACACCTTCTGAAGCCTCACCCGAAAGCTCCACTAATTTGGGAGATTTTGCAGCAGAACCCATAATCCATTGGACATTCAATCTTGTTTCATAGGCCTGCTTGAGCATGGTTGCGCCTCCTTTTATATATGCGAGATTTACAACAGCCTTGGGAGAAGCCTTCTTTATTCTTAAAATCTCACTCCGATAGTCTGTCTTTCCTTCATCATACGCAAGCTCGTCAAGTAACCGTCCACCATCCTTAAGGAATTGCTTCTTGAAAACCTCTGCAAGGCCGACCCCCCAATCGTTATTGACATAGGTAAGCAACAGTTCCTTATATCCCAAATACTTAACAAGTTCGGCAACACCTTTACCCTGAAGCAGATCCGAGGGAAAAACTCGAAAGACATATGATCCGCATTTGGTTATAGCAGCGGCTGCGCTTTCTGCACCAATAAGGATCGTCTTGTTCTGCTGGGCAATGGGGCAGACCGCCAAAAAGTTTGAACTGGCAGCCGGGCCGAAAATCACAGGAAACTTATTGATGGTTATGAGTTTCTGAATAGCAGAAACAGAACCCTTTGACGTGGAGGTATTGTCTTCAAAAAGTATCTTCATTGGTTTTCCATTGATCCCACCTGAAGCGTTGACCTCATCCAACGCAAGGAGCATTGCCTGCTGAAACCCCTGCCCATAAACGGCCAGTTTCCCGGTGAGCGGGGTCACCGCCCCAACCACAACCTCTGCCGCCATTGCTGTTGTCAATGCAACTGAAGCGATAAAACAAATACCTGCCAAAATAATGATAAATTTTTTCATGGTCTCCTCCTTTTTTTGGGTTTAAAGCCAATTTTTACTCCTGACCTGCCCTGTTGATTTCTCCATACATAATCGTGGAAGCGCCGCCTCAAATCCCGGGATGGGATATAGAGTATCAAGTGTCGAGCATCCAGTATCCGTTGATGCCTTACCCCTATGTTTGTTACAAGAATTTAATGCAAATTTCAAGAACTTAGTTTGTGTAGATGTAGATTCTCAATTACTTAATACCATCGATTATGTCGATAACGTCAAAGACAAACTTAACCTAATGATTTTAGATTAAGATTCCCTTATCTCTGAAATCCCCCCAACCCCCCTTTAGTAAAGGGGAGCGAGGGTGGATTTTAACATGGCCCTGGTCGTTAGTATTGATTTATTGACTTTTCAGTGTGGTTGGCCTAACGGGGAAAGGGAGTTGTTTATGGGACGTGCTGCATGATTGAAACCATAAAGCAGACTTCAGATGGTTTACTATCGCAAGTGATTTGTTTACATTTGTCTTGCTTCCATAAAGAAACAGTCCCCTACTGTGGGAGGACCATAAGTGACCTTTTAAACAACCCAGATCTTCTTGAATTTTATCACATGGGATTTTTCGGCTTTTGTGTCAGGGTGAATGTACCTGCTTATGTTTCCATCAATTGCTTAGCCAAAGAAACGGCTTCTCCAGCATCCTGGGCATATCCATCCGCCCCAATATCGGTGGCAAACTTCTTATTGACAGGTGCGCCACCAACCATGATCTTGACCTTTGTCCTTAATCCATGGGCCTCCAGACCCTGGATAACCTTTTGCATCTGGGGCATTGTAGTCGTTAACAGTGCGGACAAACCCAAGATATCAGGTTTTTTTTCTGATACATGCCGAACAAAATCCTCAGTTTTGATATTTACTCCCAGATCTATAGTATCAAAGCCAACCCCTTTCATCATAGTTAGCACCATATTTTTTCCGATATCATGGAGGTCCCCGCGGACGGTCCCAATCATAACTGTACCACTGCTTTCTTTATCATCACTTGCGAGATGAGGTTCAAGGACTCCGAGCGCCTCGTTCATCGCCCTTGCAGATAGCAATACCTCTGGAATAAATACAGTCCCGTCTTTGAACCTCTCTCCGATCACTTCCATTGCCGACAGCATGCCACGATTTAGGAT
>JAIWFS010000058.1:0-6795 GCA_048631505.1 archaeon
AAGTGTGTAGTAAAGGTGAGGCACACCTTCGGCAGGGTAAAGCGTAGCACACCACTTGGAGTCAGGTTGACAAGCTCAACACGCTCGCCCCCATTCAAGTAAGTATTAGGGCGCTGATCGGCGGGGGAGCAGAGTAACGAGCGAGGATCCCAATCCTCGGGCAAGAGTGGGCGACGATGCTGTTCCCAGATTTTATCGTAGGTACCGCAAAAATCCCTGCGAGGCAACCAAAAGCTATCAATGGCTCCGAAACCGGCGGGGCCGGCTTTTTCAAGGCTTCCTTTAGGGTATTCGAAATTGGGCAGCGGTTGGCCCTCCCGATGGCGCGACCGAGCGACCACACCACAACCCACCGGATTGCGGGGATCCATGCGCTGTTTTTTCGGATCAGGGTCTGTCTGGTCGTATCCGCCGTAGGCGCGCTCATAGATGATTGGAAGTTCAGTAATGGGTTCCGCCGCTGAGGGCTTGAGGCCGAACAGCCCCCGCTTCCACCGGCGGTTGCCTACGACTCGGATCACCTTGTGTATCCGACCGACGCGAACCGAAACCGGAAATCCACTGCTCGGGTGCCCCTTCGGGGCATACGCCGTGCCGTTGAGCACCACATCCGTTGTGGGCTTGGGGGCGACGAGGTCCGCATCGTAGCGCAGGCTCGACATCCCAACCTCGCCGTTGTACTCCGGCAGAAGCAGTGGCTCAAGTTGCTCATCGGCAAGCTTGAGACTGCCATCGGGCTTGATGTCGAAAGTCCCCTTGACGGCAACGATCCACTCGTGGACGCCCTCTTTGTCACGCCCCCAAGTACTCTCGACCTTATACGGCGTATGGTTCACTACGGCCCACATTATTTTTTTATACCTCACCAGTGGCCAAGGATGCTCTTCCGCTAATACTTTGATTTAGAAATATGTTTTATTTTCAATAAGTTATAAACTGACCCCTTGATTTGCTTAATCACGTAGGTTGGGTTGAGGGACGGAGTCCCGAAACCCAACAATAGCTTAAGATCGTTGGGTTTCGCTTCGCTCAAACCAACCTACCAAAAGTGGCCAAAACAAAGACCAGAAAATAATCAAAGTAATAGCGGATGAGCATCGCCATATTGGCAAAAGCATCTATGAGCAGGCCATGAAAAATAGCAACTGTCGATAACAGAAAAAAGTCAAAAAGTGAGCATGGTCGGGATTATTGAAACGGGTTAACCGAATATTTACATTGAACGGGTTCAAGTAAGTATTTTTAAGTTAAGAGAGGATAACAAATGCCTAGAAAAAGGTTGAACGAAATCTTAACTGCAGAGGTGATCAATGTTTCCCCCACAACGCCTGTTTCTCAGGCAATCCGGATAATGCGGACGAAAAATATTAGTTGCATCGTGATCCTTGAAGAGAACAAGCCAATTGGTATCTTTACCGAACGTAATGTCGTGCGGCACGCTACTCAGCAGGGGGTGGACTTTTATAATTGTGAAATTCGGAAGCTGATGAGTTCACCCGTATTAACTGCAGACAAAAACACAGACACATATACGGCGTATAATTTGCTTGAGACCAACAAAATACGCCATCTGGTCGTTGTAGACCATGAAAACCGGGCCGTTGGTGTGGTGACCCAATCGGATATGATTGAATGCCTCGGCTACGAATATTTTGTCGAATTCAAGAAACTCTCCCAAATAATGACGAAGACCCTGGTTACTATATCCAAAGACATCACAGTGTATCAGGCCCTGACCGAGATGGCGCAAAACTCCATAAGCTGCCTGATCGTTGCACAGGACGACCGTCCTCTGGGCATCTTGACCGAGCGCGACGTGGGCAGGCTGCTGATCGATTACAGCGATATCTCGCAACTGAAAGTCGAAGAGGTCATGAGCTCTCCGGTCCAAACCGCATCTCGGGATACCCTGGTCCATGAAGTCGTCAAGGTCATGCAACAAAAAAACATCCGCAGGGTGGTGGTGATCGACAAAGACGGCAAAATCGTTGGGTTGACCACCCAATTCGATATCATCAAGGGGCTTGAAGCCAAATACATCGAAACTCTCAAGCAGCTTATCAAAGAAAAAGATGTCAAGATAAAAAACACATCAAGGGATCTGGCTGAGAAAACCGCGTATATTGAAAATATTCTTCGTTCATCTATCTACATGGGCATTGTCGCCACGGACCTGAATTTCCGCATTTCCTATTACAACCCTCGTGCAGAGGAAATACTGGGCCATACTGCCGAAGAGGTAATTGGCCGCGATATAAGGAAAATTCACTTCCAGAAAAACATCGGATTGTCCAGATTTGACAGGGTCTTTGAAACCATCCCGAAAAACAAAAGCCATACATTCACCTTTGAGCAAGATATTAAGGACAGTAAACGGTTCATTCACGCAAGGGTCTCAGGAATCTGGGACGAAGAACAGAAACTGGTCGGGTTCGTTCTGATGCTTCGCGATATCACCGAGCGCAAGCGCGCTGAGGAAGAAAAAAAGAATCTTGAGGCCCGACTCCGGCAAGTCCAGAAGATGGAGGCCATCGGCACGTTGGCCGGAGGCGTTGCCCACGATTTTAACAACATGCTTATGGGGATCCAGGGCAATGTCTCTTTGATGCTTTTGGACCTTGATCCTGAACATCCGCACTGCAAAAGACTGAAAAGCATTGAAAAGCAGGTTCAAGACGGAGCCAGACTTACCTCGGACCTCCTCGGATATGCCAGGAAGGGCAAATACGAGGTCAAGCCCATTGACCTGAACGAGATTGTGAAACAGACCTCTGACACCTTTGGGAGAACCAAGAGAGAGATTACGATTCGTCGAGAGCTTGCTCAGGACTTATTCGCCATAAAAGCAGACCAGGGGCAAATCGAACAGGTCTTGTTAAACCTATACATCAACGCCGTAGATGCCATGCCGGATGGTGGTCAACTCATCTTGAAAACAATGAATACGACTCACAAGCATATAAAGAGCCCGTTGTATGAACCAAGCCCAGGCAACTATGTCCTCTTAAGGGTTACTGACACAGGATCTGGCATAGATAAAGAGACCATGGAGCGCATATTTGAACCGTTCTTTACGACCAAGGAGATGGGCAAAGGCACTGGTCTTGGTCTGGCTTCTGTATATGGCATCATAAAGGCCCATGGCGGATATATTGATGTGGAATCGAAGAAGGGTCATGGCACTACCTTCAGTATTTACTTGCCTGAATCAGAAAAAGAGGTCCAGGAGGTTGTTGTCAAAACGCCCGTGGAAACCATCAAAGGGACGGGAACAGTCTTACTGGTGGACGATGAAGAGGTTATCTTGGAAGTGGGGAAGGATTTGCTTGAAGCCATGGGCTACCGAGTGCTTTTAGCCAGGGACGGAAAAGAGGCCATAGAGGTTTACAAGAAAAATCAGGATGAGATAGACATAGTCGTTTTGGATATGGTTATGCCCACTATGGGCGGTGGAGAGGCCTACGACAAGATGAAGGAGATCAATCCCAAGGTAAAGGTTTTACTTTCAAGTGGTTACAGTATCGATGGTGAGGCGGCCGAGATATTAGAGCGAGGCTGTAAAAGTTTTATCCAGAAGCCATTCATGATAAATGTGTTGGCGGAGGAAATAAGGGATATTTTGAACAAGAAATAGGCTATACTCTGTATCGAACGTCTCTTAAAAAAAGAAATAACCTTAATATCTTAAGGCCCGCTCCCACTACCTCGAAATGGCGTCAAGGATTTCACCCAGGGTCGTCCTGAGAGTGCAACGGACATCATGGATGTGGATGCTCTCAAAGCTCAGAGACTCTATAATCACTTCAGTGGAAGCAGGAAGTTTCCCGCCGAATCTTTTTCCAACCTCCTTTGCAGTCTCTCTTACAACATCTTCTGCAAACTGAGGAAAGCGATGGGCCTTGAGTACGATTTCCGCCTCATCAGGACGTTTGAGCAGGTCTTGGGTGACATGGAGAGTAGACTCAAGACACTCCAGGATCTCTCCGTAGGTGGGATGATCACCGTGGACCTCCACACACAGCTTTGTCATAGCACGCTGGGAGTGGGTTAGAATTGGGAGATCGGCATCAACTGTCTGGGAGAGGGCCTGATTATACACCTGAGTACATGGACAGGCTGTTATGTGGCAGAGGCCCAGACCTATTATGGTCTTGAAAGACATAGTGGTTCCACTGAGTGATGCATGGACCTCTGCGCTTATATCAACCGCATCCACTGATGTCCTCTGGCTCACAGAGGTCCTTCGGACCAAAGGGACCTTTCCTGAAACCAGCACCCGGGCCCATTCCCCTCGTTGTCTCTTGAGCACCAGAGGGGCAAGCTCCAGGGCGTAGTAACGGATATCGGAAAAATCCTTCTGGTATAGCTGAGAGACTGCCTCCTCGATCCTGGACATATGGATGCCCCGCACGTGCTCAGGGAGGTTCACAGATATCTCTGTGTTGAATGGGAGCTTCCCTTGGGGCAATGAGATCCATACGGTCTTTCCAGAAATACCTACTTCTGAAAGACCTATTTGAAAGGAAGGTGCCTGATCCGGCACATCCTTCCCCTCACGGAGGGCCCTGTGATGTCCTGAAAGAGGAATCTCAGGGCTCAGACCAGGCCTTGCATTTTCATGTTCATGTACCACTCCTGAACTGTTCGCCATCTTTGTCTCCCCTTGGCGGCAAGTACCCGCATCTTCCGTATTCTGTCAAAATCCTCCGGCAAGGCCTTGTCGCTTGTTTGCAAGACTTCCATGATTCGCCCCAAGGCCTTCCGGATCTCCATGCCTGGTCCTTCAGACAACAAAGGCTTCCCTCATGGAGAAGACGAAGGGTGATTACCTCAGGTACGAAGCCAAATGGATACAGGGTAGAGAGCTTGAGAAAGAAGGCCCAGTCTTCGCCCATGTCTCCTTGACCAAAGCCGCCAACATCTTCAAATGCCTTGCGGGTTACAGCTACAGAAGAAGGGACCATAAAGCACCATCTGGCAAGACTGCTAAAACACTGGCCGCTGATCTCTTTACCCCCTTCTGGAATGAAGAACTCGCCTCCGCCCAGCGAGTCTTTTGTCTTGGTCACACCATAGGCTACCTGAAAACCCTGATGCAATAGCGGTATCAGCGATCTCACATGAAGAGGCAACCAAATATCATCAGAGTCCAGAAACATGAGCACATGGCCCGTAGCAGCCCTGACGCCTTCATTTCTGGCCAGACCGGGCCCTAATCCATGGGTTGAAATAAGCCTGATCCCAGGGAAATGCGTCCTGACGGCCTCTCTTGTCCCATCTTTGGATCCATCATCCACTACTACAACCTCAGGCACCCATCCTTCCTGGGCCAGCGCGCTCTCTATGGCCTTTAAGACCATATCTTTTCGATCTCTGGCGGGGATGATGCAGCTTACTTTCATCTTCCTACCTTCCTGGAGGAAAGCACGAAGCCGCATCCCTGAGCCTTCCTGCCAGCTTGTGGTCAACATACTGTCTCAGTCTGGGAATCATGTCATCCAGATACAGGCCTATCTCCTTTTCCGTGGCAGTGGTCAGGGTCTGGCAAAAAAGGCACTTTCGCTCTCCTCCCCCAGTTGATGGGAGGCCGAATTCCTCAAGGAGGTGCCGGGTAACCCTCTCGTCATCAAAATCCTCATATACCGGAAACCTGGTCCTTATTCCAAAGTCGTCGGACAACCCTGATATCCTGTCCATAAAGGCCCTGGTCTGTTCCGGGAAATATCCCTGCTTCCCGGCATATCCCACAAGCAGCGTTGGAACCAGCCTCTCAACGCAGTAAATTACGGCCTTCACATGCATAGCCAGCTTGCATGCTACACATACCAGATTCTTGCCTCCATAACGGGGCATTAATTCTTCGTACCGGTCGAGCCACAGGCCCTGAAAAAGCCTGCCCATGTCCAGCTCTATATATGTTGCCTGTGGGATTTGCTCCGAGTCGGGCATTTGTGCCTTGAGGATCCTCTCACTTACACGAAAGCGTTCCTTCGGAAAGGAAGGAAAGCGTCCCATACCGTTTAACATATGGAGGAGATGAATCCTTCTGGGTCTCGGGATCTCGGGATGGGCCCCAACTGCTGCCAATGCATACAGTGACAGGGAATCACTCCCACCTGAAAACAGTATTGCTAATTCTTGTTTTTCCATTTGCCGGCCTGTCCCACCTTGTACCTGAGAAATACCTCTCCGGTCGCTGCTGTATGACACTCCAGCAGCTTGAGGGAAAGAAATGGCTCCCCAAGGTGTCTTGGACCATCTGCAAGAGAGGCTGCACCTTCCTCTCCGGACAGCTTTGGGGCAATGGTAAGATAGATCTCATCAACCACTCCTTCTGAAAGGGCAGCATAGTTAAGCATTGCCCCTCCCTCGATCAGGACAGTTCTTGCCCCCATACGACCTAGATCTGAAATGGCCGCACCTACTGAAAGTCCATGGGTTCCTTCAGGAAGTGATACCACGCGGGCCTTATGACCGAGGGCTTCACCTAAAGAAGGTGCCTGATCCCTGCTGGTAAAAACCACTGGAGGAGGGCCCATCTGGAATAGCCTCCGGCCTTTCACAGGTATCTTTCCGGACATGGTTATTACGGCCCTGATCCGATTCTTTGGGATAATACCACCGGTCCCCCGCATCTCGGGATCACCTTCCCTCAGGGTCCCTGCCCCCAGAAGACTTGCGTCAGTCATCATCCTCATGTCTTCAAGGTGTCTGCGGTCCTTTGGGCTTCCGATGTTACCAGGGGTTATCCTGCCGCAAGCAGTGGTTATGCAGATGAGGAATACCTTCAATAGT
>JAIWFS010000059.1:0-6788 GCA_048631505.1 archaeon
CCTTTCCTGAAATCCCCGTACAACCTCTCGCGATCTGCGTGTTTGGTCCCACCGGTGATAAGGGGGAAGTTCAGCATCTTGGCGATATTTTTCACTTGTGAAATATACTGCCCGATAATCAGGATTTTGTCGTCTGCGTGGTTGGAGATCAATTCCCTTGTCAGAATGAGTTTTCTAGAATTCTCTGCGGCTATGCGGAAGCGTTGTCTCTTGGGGGCGTGAGCGTATTCGAGTTCTTCCTCCGGGGGCAAAGGAATCCTGTACTCCGTGCATATGGCTTCGGCAATAAAGCCCCGGCTCTCCAAAGTTTTCCAGGGCACATCATATCTCTTGGGACCAATGAGGGCAAAGACATCCCCCTCCTTGCCGTCTTCTCGCACCAGAGTGGCAGTGAGTCCCAGACGTCGTTTGGCCTGAATCGCAGTTGTGGCTCGAAAGACCGGTGCGGGCAAAAGATGAACTTCATCATAGATAATGAGTCCCCAGTTATGTTCTGTGAAAATATCCAGATTGGCAAACGGCTCTTCTTTGGAGCGGCGAAAGGTCAACATCTGGTAGGTCGTGATCGTTATCGGCCTGATAGTCTTGGTAAGACCGGTAAACTCGCCGATCTCTTCAGGAGTGACCGTTGTCTTGGCGATCAATTCGTTTTTCCATTGGTGGACTGATACGTTATTGGTAGTAATAATCAAGGTGTAGTTGGCTATCCGGCTCATAATCCCCAACCCGATGACAGTCTTGCCCGACCCGCATGCAAGGACAACTATGCCGCTGCCGCCGGAAGAGCGTCCGGACTGGTAAAAGGCATCCACTGCATCTATCTGGTAATCACGCAGGGCAAAGGGAAAGCCGTCCATTTTATCCGGGTTAGGGGATTTTCTTAAAAGAATCTGTTATTATGCAAATTTATGAAAGAAGGAAATATAGAAATGGCGAGCGATCAGGAACAGAATAATGAACCTGATGCCCCGACATCAGACCTCAAAGGACCGAACAACGGCAACGGGGTTAAGGGTTCTGCTTTATCCGGCAAAGAGCCGGATGATATAGAGAACACGGCTGATGCCAACCAGGATGAAGCATCCATACTACTTATCGCGGTCCGATTCAGGCCAAAATGGCCTCCGTCCCACTACAATGCTGGTAATATTCCGGTAATGGATGCAGAGTGGGTAGTGGTGCCCACAGAACACGGAATCGAGGTTGGCCGGGTACTCGGACGTCCTGTAGTGATCAAAATGCCTGTGAAGGCCCTTCCTCCCAAGGTGGAGCGTTTGGCCAGCACCCATGAAATAGAACTCTACTATCGGAATCTGGATCGGGAAAAGGTCGCCCGTGATGTCTGCACAGAGCGTGTTCTTGCCCTGGGTCTTTCCATGAAGCTAGTCAGGGTGGAGAGTTTTTTCGATGGAAGCAAGGTCATTTTTTACTATTCTGCAGAGGGCAGAGTAGATTTCAGGGAATTGGTAAAGGACTTGGTAAAGACCCTGCGGACAAGAGTTGAAATGCGTCAGATAGGCATAAGACACGAGACCAAAATGATAGGAGGAGTAGGAATTTGTGGCCGGGAGTTCTGTTGTGCCAGCTTTCTTCAGGGTTTTGATCCTGTATCCATAAAGATGGCCAAAACCCAGAATCTCCCTTTGAATCCAAACAAAATATCTGGAATTTGCGGTAGATTGCTATGCTGTCTTACCTATGAGTATGGAACATATCTGGAATTGGCCAAAGACATGCCCCTCCTTGGAAAACTTTGTGATACTCCTGCTGGACAAGGTAAAGTAGTGCGCCAAGACATCCTGAGCCGGACAGTCACAGTGGTTCTTTCTGATAACACGCAACTAGAATTTAAAATTTCAGAGCTTGAGCAACATCGTTTGCAACAAAAGAAAAAGCCCAAATCTTCAGCTACGGATAAAAGAAAACAGAAACAAATAAAAACAGATAAATCAATCACCCATTCACCAAAGCAGAAGCGATCTGGAAGTAAACCAGGGACGGAGAAAAAGAGGCAGGAGCATTCAACTGCATCTAAAGATAATGCCAGCCGACCCAAGGATAGAGCTAAAGAGAAGGATTTAAAAGCAAAGGGAAAGAATAGGCGTAATAAGGGAGGACGTTCGCAATCCAAGGCCAAAAAAAATATTAAATAGGACACAGATTTTCGCAGATATACACAGATACTTATTATTCATAGATTTGAAAATCTGTGTTCATCTGTGTTCATCCGTGTCCAAAAAAGGAAATTCCTAACCTATCAGTAAATTACTCAATGAAAAACAGATTCTATATAACAACACCCATTTACTACGTGAATGCAGAACCTCATCTGGGACACGCATATTCAACTGTAATTACGGATGTGCAGAACCGGTTCCACAAGCTTCGCAGGGAAGAGACCTTTTTTCTAACCGGAACAGATGAACATGGGGACAAAATTGTTCAGGCAGCAGAGAAGCAGGGAACAGACCCAAAGACCTATGCAGACAGGATAAGCTCCTTGTTCAGGGAGTCCTGGCCCCTTCTGGACATTGAGCCTGACAGATTTATTCGCACCACGGAACCGGAACATGTTGCAACTGTTCAGCGCATACTGCAGGAGGTCTATGACAGAGGGGACATAGTTTTCAGGGAATATGAGGGGCTTTACTGTTTTGGGTGTGAACGCTTTTATATGGAACGGGAACTTGAGGACGGAAAGTGCCCGGACCATGGTACTGTCCCCGTACGGTTGAAGGAAAAAAATTATTTCTTCCTTATGAGCCGTTATCAGGACTGGCTGATAGACCATATAAAGAAGCACCCGTTGTTCATCACGCCTGAGCGTTACAGAAATGAAGTGCTGTCCTTCTTAAAGGATCCCCTGGATGACCTCTGCATCTCAAGGCCTGTCAGCCGTCTCACGTGGGGCATACCCCTTCCCTTTGACGATAAATTTGTAACCTATGTCTGGTTTGATGCCCTGATCAACTATCTGACCGGGTTGGGATATCCGGATGACCCCAATTTTTCAAAGTTCTGGCCGGTGACCGAACACGTGATAGCCAAAGATATCCTGAAGCCACACGGCATTTACTGGCCCACCATGCTTAAGGCCATTGGACTCAAGCCCTATAGGCGTCTCCATGTCCACGGCTACTGGCAGATCCGTGATCAGAAGATGTCCAAGAGCCTTGGAAACGTAATACAGCCGAGGGGTCTGGTTGAGTCCTTTGGTGTAGATGCAACCAGATACTGTTTGATGCAGGAGATGGTCTTTGGCCTGGATGCCGGATTCAGCGAAAAATCCTTCTTGCTGAGGATAAACGCTGATCTTGCCAATGACCTGGGAAATCTTGTGAGTCGCACCCTGGCCATGGTCCGGAAATATGTCAAGGGAGAGGTCCCTGCACCTCAAGAACCGGAGGGAGTGGAGAAAGAGCTGCGCGAGGCTGCGCTCAGGCTGGTACCTGCCTGGGAAAAGACCATGGAGTCCTTTGCAGTGCACAGGGCCATGCAGGCAGTCTGGGAAGTAATAAATAAGGCCAACAAAGTGATTGACACCTCTGCCCCATGGGTCTTGGCCAAGGACCCGGCCAAAGCCGGCCGGTTGAGGAATGTTCTCTATACACTCCTTGAGTCTCTTCGAATTTTTTCAATCCTGGTAGCCCCTGTGATGCCGTCAACCGCCAGGAAAATGCAGGAGGCCATAGGTCTTGACCCACAGGAGGACCTGAATCTTGACGCGGCCCGGCGATGGGGAATACTGACTCCCGGGACCAAGACCTCACGCATACCGTCCCTGTTTCCGAGGTTGGAAGCAGGGAAGGCAAAGGACAAGAAGGAGGTCAAAAAAGAGACTGTGTCTGAAGATGCTGAAAAACAGGTTTCCTTTGAGGATTTTCAACAGATAGACCTCAGGGTGGCAAAGATAACGGCTGCCGAGAGGGTACCCAAGGCAGACAAGCTTATTAAGCTGAACGTCTGCTGTCCGGAAGAACGAACGATCGTTGCCGGTATTGCGGAACACTTTTCACCTGAAGATCTTGTCGGCAGGCAGGTAGTTGTGGTTGCCAATCTCAAGCCGGTAAAGATCAGGGGAGTGCGATCCGAGGGGATGTTGCTTGTGGCCAAAGACGATAAGGGCCTTCATCTGACTACTGTGGCCACTCCGGCAGAATCAGGGGCAAAGGTGAGCTGATTCATGGATACCAAGACCATCATTCTCGGTACTGCCGGCCACATTGATCATGGGAAGACCGCCCTGGTCAAGGCCCTTACCGGAATAGATACCGACAGGCTAAAAGAGGAAAAAGAGCGGGGCATCACTATTGAACTGGGTTTTGCCCTTCTTTCCCTCCCTTCAGGCCAGCAGGTGGGAGTAATAGACGTCCCTGGCCATGAACGTTTTGTAAAAAACATGGTGGCCGGAGCCATGGGGATGGACCTCGTTGTCCTTGTGGTAGCTGCTGACGAAGGGATAATGCCCCAGACCACAGAGCACCTGGAGATATGCCGTCTCCTTGGAGTTAAGAAGGGGCTTGTTGTTCTGACCAAGAAGGACCTTGTGGAAAAGGAATGGCTGGAAATGGTCACTGAGGACGTTAGTGATTTTGTCTCCGGCACATTTCTGGAAGATGCTCCTGTGCTGGCTGTCTCCTCAGTTACAGGAGACGGCCTTGACGAGCTCCTCAGTGTCCTGGAGGAGATGGTGTCAGAAGTGGTGCCAAAGTCCCCGGTCGGGCCATATCGCCTTCCGGTAGACAGGGTATTCACCATAAAAGGCTTTGGCACGGTAGTCACCGGCACTTCCATTTCAGGGCAGATCAGATTGGGAGACGAGGTATCTATCTATCCCAAAGGGATGACTGCCAGGATTCGGGGTGTTCAGATCCATGGAAAGGATGCCCAGGAGGCCCATCCGGGGATGCGCACGGCCCTCAATCTACAGGGTATTGACAAGGAGGATGTTAACAGGGGAGACGTTATGGCCACTCCAGGGAGCCTGCATGCGAGCTACCTCGTTGACTTGAATTTCCTTTATCTTGCCGGCGCAGGCCGTCCCCTGCGGCACAGGAGTCCTGTTCGCTTTCACGTGGGAACAGCCGAGGTTATCGGAAGGGTCCTGCTCCAGGGCGATGAGCTTGTTCCGGGTTCAGAGGCCTATATCCAGATAATGCTGAAGGAACCGGTGGCAGTCCTCTCAGGAGATCACTATGTTATCAGGAGTTATTCACCTATCCGTACCATAGGTGGTGGAAGGATTCTCCACCCTATTCCCAGGAGACGGAAGCGGACCCGGCCGGCGCTCTGGACAGAGCTGGATATCCTGGCCAAAGGCGGACCGGCTGACATCATTGGATATCATCTGGAGCGTGCGGGTGTGAGGGGACTTTCAAAGTCAGAACTCGCGATGCGTAGCAGTATCTATGGAAAACGCCTTGCCCGGGAGCTTGAGCCTCTCCTGAGTTCCAGAAAAATTGTATGCTTTGAGGGGGAGGGGCAGAGACTCATCCACGGTAAAGTTTACGAGACTCTAAAGGAACGGGTATTGAATATCCTGGAGACCTTTCACCGTGATAATCCTCTTGTCCAGGGTCTGTCCAAAGAGGAGCTAAGGTCCCGCCTCTTTCCCATAGCCGGAGTTACCGGACCTGCCTTTCAATCACCAAATCACCAAATCACCAAATCACCAAATCAGAGGCTGTTTCAAATGCTCCTTTCTGATCTTGTCAAGTCAGGAAAGGTTGCACAGGAAAAGGATCTTGTCCGGCTTTCCACCCACCATGTGACTCTTGGGGATGAAGAAAAAGAACTCAGGAGCAAGCTTGAACTTATCTTCAAACAGGCTGGTTTTCAGCCTCCTTTTCGTGAAGATGCACTTGGCCGCGTGGAAGGGCATGAGAAGGCGGCAGACAAAATATTTGATTTGATGGTCAGGGAAGGGATTCTTATGCGTCTGAAGGACGATCTTTATTACCACCACAGCGCCCTGGATAAAATTAAGGACATGGTCATTCGTTTCATCAAAGAGCACGGCGAGCTTGGCATAAACGAATTTAGGGGCCTTGCCGGAGGGCTTTCCAGAAAATACATGATCCCGCTCCTTGAGTATCTGGACAACCAGCGGGTGACCATAAGAATAGGTGATAAGCGCAAGCTACGCGGAGGATAAAAAAAATCACCAAATCACCCCCCGGATCTCTTTACTCAAAGCTCCAAAAGGCCATGGAAGAGCGTCTGGCCCAAATGGATTCAGGATATGATGTCAAAGGGTCAAAACGAAATTTTGTAATTACATTTGAGCTTGTGCCCGCCAGGGCCTCAAAGGGCAAGGCTATTGACGAAATTCTCCAGTTTGCCGGAGAGGCAGCAGCCGGCGGCTTGATCAGCGCTCTCTCCATAACAGACAACGCCGGAGGGCACCCTGCACTTACGCCCAGGGCACTTGGCTCTGAGATAATGGGTCTTGGGATCGATTCAATTATCCACTTTTCCTGCAAGGACAAAAACCGTAATCTTGTGGAAAGCCAGTTGTTTGTGCTTGATCGGTCCGGCCTTAAAAACCTATTGGTGCTCACCGGGGACTATCCCAGATACGGATTCATGGGAAATGCCAAACCTGTCTTCGATCTGGATTCAGTCCAGGTCTTGAGTATGATCTCCGATATGAACCAGGGGTTTGTCCTTAATTCCAAGGCGCCATTTGGCGGTGTAAAACTGGCCCCCATGAGCTTCCATGCCGGCTGTGTCGTATCTCCCTTCAAACGCCTGGAATCAGAGCTTATCCCCCAATACTTAAAGCTCAA
>JAIWFS010000060.1:0-6743 GCA_048631505.1 archaeon
TACTATGAGAATTTTTTTTCGCTTTGTAAGGGCATCCAGTGTCTCCAGGACTCCAAAATCTTCCGGGCATATGGGCTCGCTCAGATCCAGCATCCAGAGAGCAGCCTGTGCGGATTTTGCTTTTTTTCGAACTTTTTCAATACCAATTGTCTCTATTGGATCAGGGTCAGGCCGAATGCCGGCCGTATCAGTCAATCTAACCAATATCCCTTCGATGTTAAGAACTGCCTCTATCGTGTCCCTGGTGGTTCCGGGGATGGAGGTTACAATGGCTCTGTCCTCACAGGCCAGGGCGTTAAGCAGGCTGGATTTCCCGACATTCGGCCTTCCGACAATCAGGACTTCTGCCCCTTCCTTGTAGATCTTTCCCCTGTCGAATGCATCGATCATGGCATTAAGGGGATTTTGAGCACCTGTTATTAGAAGTTCTCTGAGCTGGGTCTCTGTGATAATTTCTACGTCTTCATCCGGATAGTCTATAGCGACTTCAAGGGTGGCTATAGATTCTTTGATAGTATCGCGGATTTTTTTAATCCCTTTGGATAGACATCCCTGCAATTGTTTGACCGCAAGTTGCCCTGCGGTGTCCCCGCATGCTAGAGATAGGTCGAGCACGGCCTCTGCCTGGGTAAGGTCAATTCTTCCGTTCAGAAAAGCCCTTTTTGTGAATTCGCCGGGATCTGCCAGGCGTGCACCCTGTCCGATCAGTGTTTCAAGAATACGACGTAAGATTGCAGGACCGCTGTGACATTGGATTTCCAGGACGTCTTCTTTTGTGTAGCTGTGAGGGGCCTTCATCAGTACGGCCAGAACCTCGTCCATAACGGTATCATTCTGTGGATCGCAGGCCCAGCCGTAGTAAAGTCGATGGGATTGTATTACTTCAATTGGCTTTGCCGGCCGGAATACGGATCTGAAAAGTTGTGCTGAAAGAGGACCGCTTACTCGAACTATCCCTATCCCGCCTGGTCCTGAGGGAGTAGCCAGGGCAGCTATTGTGTCCTCCTCTCTAGATATTATGTCAGGCATAAATAGGTATTTAGGTAGAAGGCTGAAGGCTGAAGGCTGAAAGTTGAAGAATATCAATCAACTCTTAACGCTCGAATGCTCTGGATTTCGTTCCTATTAATCTTCAGCCTTCTAGCTTCCACCTATCTACCTATCCGTATTTTTTGTATTGCGTTGCCTGGGCCTGGCGGGGTTGATCACGACCTTGCGCATGATTCCTTCGCCTACACTGTGGGTACGTATGCCTTTAACGTTCTTGAGGGTCAAGTGGACCAGTCTACGCTCCCTTGCCCCCAATGGCTGAAGTGTTACCGGGCGTCCGGTTTTTTGGGCCTTTTTTGCCATACGGTGTGCAAGAAGCGAGATACTCTTTTCCCTTTTTTCCCGATAGCCCTGTGCTTCCAGCTTAACCCCGGTACGGCTTTCGACCCTGTGTCGCAGAATACGGTTAACAATATATTCTAATGCATTAAGATTTTGGCCTTCTTTCCCTATGATCAGGGAAAGATCTTCCCCGGATATGTCCAGATATGGTCCTTCTTCGTCGGCCTTGATCTCTACTTGTCCCGCAAGACCGGCCTTATTCAAAAGTTCCTCAGTAATCCCCAGGGCCAGAGAGATGTGTTTATCCCGATCTTCCGGAGCATCTTTGCCGGGTTCGATCACATCCTCTTTGGATTCAGGTACTTCGGGTGTGTGACGATTGGCTTCAGCCTCTATCGGCGCGTTTTCTTCTTCTGGTTTTTTTTCTGTAACCGGAGGAGTGAGCTCTTTAAGCACGGCCTGTATCTTGGCCTTGCGTCCTCCCAGTCCGAAGATGCCTGTGGACCCCCGGGTAAGTATATTGATTTCAAGATCGTCAGGCTTTGCCTCAAAATATTTGCATGCAGCTTCTATGGCATAGTCTACGGTTTTGCCGTCAAATTCTCTTGATTCTTGTGTCGGTGCAGAAGATTTGTTATTTGTCATTATCTTTTATTCCACTTAGTCGGTGAATTTGTTCACATAGTGTTGCTGTGCGATAGTAAGCACGTTGTTAATCAACCAGTAGAGCACCAATCCCGAGGGAAAGTTAATGAACATACAGGTAAATATCACAGGTAGAAATTGCATCATGCGGGCCTGCATGGGGTCAAGGGAAGAAGGGCTTAATTTCTGCTGTAAAAACATGGAAAGCCCCATGAGCAATGTAAGTACTGGTATGCCTCCCAGGTAAGGAATGTTTACTCCGGGTATCATTAGACGGTCAGGAGCTGAAAGGTCGTTTATCCACAGCATGAAAGGGGCATGACGCACCTCTATTGATTGAAGCAATACCTTGTATAAGGCAAAAAACACCGGAATCTGAAGCAGCATGGGCAGACAGCCGCCCATAGGATTCACCTTGTAGGTTTTATAGAGCTGCATGAGCTCCTTGTTCATTTTTTCTTTATCTTTCCCGTACTTTTCCTTAAGCTTAGCCATTTTTGGCTGCAGCTTTTGCATGGTCTTCATGGACTTGGCACTTTTTTGCGCCAGGGGCCAGAAGGCAACCTTGATCAGTATGGTAACAATAATTATGGCCAAGCCATAATTGTGAATATATCGATAAAGGAATTTAAGAAAGTACAGAAGGGGCTTGGCAATTGGATCAAACCAACCAAAATTTATGGCCTTAGAAAGATTGTGCCCCAGGGCGTTCAGGCGGTCGATATCTTTTGGTCCGAAATATACTCCCAGATTTAAGACCTCAACGCCTTGCCCTGCGCCTTTAGGAGATGGTTTGAGTGCAGTCAGCCGGCTCTCAGTCAGACCGTCAGCCTCTTTTTTCTCAATCAATACATTCCATGGGCCCTCGCTGACAATCGGGATCAAAGCTGTCATGAAATAGTCGTCGCCGTAACCCATCCAGTCAACCGGACCTGTGTAGGCATGTTTTTCCCCGATGTCGTCCAGTTTTATTTCATGCAACTCATTTTTGGCGTAATAGGAAGGACCTGTAAATGTAAATTTACTATATGTGAGTCCACTTAATCCACTTCCTCCCTTGCCGGGTTTATTGTACAAGCATAACGTGGCTGGGATGGTCCCCGCCCCTGATAAATAAACAGATAGATCTATCCAGTAACTTCCCTGGTGGAATGTGTATGCCCTTGTGATTTTAATGCCATTGGACATATTGCAGGTAAACTTCAGTTGCGCTTCCTCACCGGCCCTTGTAAGTTTCAGGCCTTCCTTATCCGGTTCAAAGAATTGGGAAGACAGGTCTACCGGCGGCTGAGATTCCATTTGAAGCCCAAGGGGTAGATGCAGGGAAGAGACATCGATCAAATTCACAGGAGCAGCGTCATCTGAAAGCGTTGTCAGGTATTGCTTTAAAAGGTATTTTTTAACTGTGCCCCCTCTTTCTGAGAAAACGAGTTGGTAAAGATCCGTTTCCACAGTGATGTCTCTTGCCTTGCGAAGGGGTGCCTTTGTGTCAACTGGAATATCAGGACTTCTTATACCGCTTAGGGAAGAAACATCGGCGCCCCCATCAGTGCGAATGCGTTTCCCATATTCATAGTCCGGGGCTTGCTCACTGACACCTGTGGTAGGGACATTCTCAACACCGGTTTCTTCACGAGGTGGTTGTGATACATCGCCACCAAAGAAGAACTGAAACACAATCAATACTGCTATAGACAAAACTAACGCTAATAATGTACGTGAATCCATTGTAGTAAACCTTAATCATCAGAGCCGTCTTCTCAACTCCATCTCCGGTTTTTAATTGGAGTTTTGCAAACGGCTAATCAAGCAACCATTTTTTTGCTCTGAAGGGCCTTCTTAACGTAAACCGGCAATCAGGGGACAGGGTCGTATCCGCCCGGAGTCCAGGGATGACACCTTAGGAGTCGTTTGGTAGCCAACACAATACCTGTAATAGGACCGTGTTTAACAATGGCCTCCTCAGCGTATCGGGAGCAGCTCGGAAAGAAACGGCAAGACCTTGGTAAAATAGGGGAAAACAATAGCCTGTATATTCTAATGAAAAAAATGATGAATTTGCTCAATATGGTCTTAGTATTCAATTGTTAACACCTGTTCGAGGCATCAAATGCCTTGACAAGATTGCTCTTGAGTTCATTCCAATCAAGGTGGAAAAATTTCCTGTATGGCACAAAAACCAGATCATGACCTGGGGGAAAAATCCGCTTGTTCGTGCGGAATAACTCCCTGATCAGCCTTTTGGCTCTGTTTCTCTTGGTAGCTCCACCAATTTTTCTGCCGGCACTGATACCGATTCTACAGTAAGGCAAACAATTCCTTGCAACTATAATAGTAAGGCCGGGCAGCTTTATTCGTTTCCCCTTTTGATAAACCCTGATAAAATTTTTCGCGCCTGTCAATCTCTCTTTTTTTGAGAGAGATTGGGTGTGTAAGGACTGCCTCATTTTATTGTAAGGCATTTTTGTTTTACGTCCAGAAGGCTTTCTCCACAATAACCTTTATGCTGATAAGCTTTGTCTCCCTTTTGCTCTGCGCCTGCTCAGTACTCTACGGCCTGCCTTTGTACTCATACGTTTACGAAATCCGTGGGTCCTCTTTCTTTTTAAATTGCTCGGCTGAAAGGTCCTTTTCATATTAATTAGCTCCCTACTCCCAAATTATCCGGGCGATATTATGCCAAAACTGTTAACAAATAGATTGTTTTTAATTTAAATACATGCGTGTGCCAGGACTGTGAACAACAAAATAGACAATTTATCCAAAAAATTCAATAAACTAAGAAGATTTAGAAAAAGTGTTACTCTGTTAGGGTAAATACCTAGCAAGCTCCAAATTCATACCCACATGCTAAGTATATGTCAAGATAAGTTGCGGGTCTTGAGTTTTGCAAGGGGCTCATCCGGCTATCATTTCTTGCCAACTTGAAATGCCTTTGGTAGGGTTCAATCCTGTTTGAAAAGATATTTTTTATTTTCTTGAAAGACACAGATTGTGGCATCCTTCATTCATTAGTTTACACTTTTTTCGAAAAAGTGTGTATTATCGAATTGAATGCCGATGTCGAAACTGGAAATTCGAAATTTGAAATTAGGTAACGCATCTACATCTTTGTGTTTTTCCCAATTTCAAGTTTCAAGTTTCACTGCATAATTTATCCAATCCGTTATTAACAGAAAGGAGGTATTTATGGGAGTTTTGAGGATTGTAACATTTTTGTTTTTGGTGAGCTGTGTCTGGTCCTCTTATGGACTTTGTGGCACAAAGCCTGCGGAGGTCCCCAAGGCCAAGACCATCGCGGAGCTCGCTGCTCGCTATGATTCGAGTTCTTGCCAGGAGTGTCATGAAGAGGCATATGAACAATGGGAAAATTCCGTTCATGCTGTTTCAATTTTGGGGGTTACACTCAGGACGGCCCCAACGATACTGACTGCGATAGACAAGGGGCTAATGTTGTTTCCCTATTCAGGAGTCAAAGAGGACAAGGACATAACAGTAGAGCATCTCTGGTTCTGTGCCAAATGCCATCTGCCTCAACTGGATGAGGCAACGGATGATGTGGCTCGGGAGATCGTCAAGACCATCAGAGACTGGCAAAAGGCATACGCCGATGATGACGATGACCTGATTGATGAATTGGAAGAGAAGATTGCCAGCCTCAACATCGGCTGCATGGTGTGCCACAACAAGATGGCCATAATTCACAAATGGCAGGACGGCTATCCACAGCCGGGTACTGTCTACGGCTCTCAAGACGGGGAGCACGATGATCCAGCCACGCCTACTATGGCAAAGGCCCCGGCCATGAGTGAGTCCATTTACTGTGGTCAGTGTCACGGCGAAGGACCAAACTTTGAGCTGGATCAACCTTCTCAGTGTGCCACGTTGTATGGCACCTATCTTTTCACCTATATTCCCGAAGGTGGGCACGATAGCTGTCAGGAATGCCACATGGCGAAGTGCGGTCTGGGCCACGACATGCAAGCCTACCGGGACGAGACCATGATCAAGATGGCCCTGGACATCGAGGTTGATGCTATGGCCCACTTCTGGCGTAAGAACAAGGCCGAAGGCATCATCCCGCTTGGCGTGGTCAAAGTGGAGATGTTCAACAAGTGCGGGCACGCCATACCGGATGGGTGACCTACTCCCAACCGGCTGGTCCTGGATGTGACCGCGAAGACAATGGATGGGAAAGAAGTCTATAATGATCAAGTTATCTACATGCCTTACCCCGGACGTTTTGGCAGAGGGGCGGAGATGGGAAGAGGGCCCTATGAGAAGTGCGGCTTGCTCAGAGACACCTGCCTGCCGCCTCTAAAGATGACAAAGGCGGTCTTCGAGATACCGTTCCCATATGCTGATGTAGAAAAAGACGGTAAGAAGACCAGGGAACTCACTGTAGATGAACTCTTGGTGGAAGTCAAACTGTGGTATGTGCCCTTTGGCAGGTCTGAGGATGATTGGAATGTTCTGTTCTTCAGTGAGGAAAAGAAGATAAACCTCAAGACCGAGTGGGTCTGGAGGAAATAACCTGTAAGCGTTTACAGGATACATGCAGGCCGGCTCCTGGCCGGCCTGCATATCCATTTAGTTTTCAACACCCTTCATACGTTTAGGAAGATGCAGAGTAAAGGTAGAACCCTTGCCCTGTTCAGAATCTACCGTAATATCACCATTCCATTCATGAACGAGCCTATGGACTATTGCCAGGCCTAATCCTGTTCCATCCGGCCGAGTAGAGAAGAAAGGATTGAATACCCTTG
>JAIWFS010000061.1:0-6530 GCA_048631505.1 archaeon
CGACGCTCTTCCGATCTCTTGCAGCCCAAACTCACCATCGGCCAGCCAAATGATAAGTACGAACAGGAAGCGGATCGGGTAGCAGATGAAGTGATGCGGATGCCCGAGCCGGGGGTGCAGCGACAGATTGAGCCGGAGGAGGAGGAGGAGGAAACGCTTCAGGCCAAACAATTGGGTGGGCAGACGCCCCAGATAGATCCCAGCCAGGAAACGCAGATTGACTCCTTGCGAGGGGGCGGGCAACCGCTGTATCGGTCGCTGCGCAACTTCTTTGAGCCAAGG
Source organism: archaeon (assembly GCA_048631505.1). Classification (GTDB taxonomy): domain Bacteria; phylum Desulfobacterota; class Dissulfuribacteria; order Dissulfuribacterales; family UBA3076; genus UBA3076. Next base: position 283 of record JAIWFS010000061.1, read on the forward strand.
TTTGGTTGTGACTTTAGCCGGGTGCGGATACACACTGATAGTCGGGCAGCAGAGGCAGCGCGGGTGACGAAAGCGCAGGCGTTTACGCTGGGACAGGACATCGTCTTCGGAAGCCGGCAGTTTGCACCAGGGGCGAGGGCAGGCCGACGGCTGCTGGCCCACGAACTGACACATGTAGTGCAACAACGGATGGGTACACAACGCCTGCAGCGAAAGAAAAAAAAATCTCCCTGTGCCATACATGCCTATGACCAATCAGATCCAAAAGACACAGCAGTCATTCCAGAAGAAGGATTGCTTGTCAAATTGGGCCTGGCAAAGTCGAGCAATATTGGAGTCAGCAGTGTTGCGGACATGGTCACCAAAGTAAACGCATACGTGAATGATCCTGAGAACGCCTGTAGTTGCGTGTCACGTCTTGAAATAAATGGTCACGGTACAGACGGCTACCAAAGTGTTGGCAACGGCGACAAATACATTAACAATGAAAAGGCACTGGTTCACGATTCCAAGGAAGAGCACCTCAAGAAACTGGCCAGCATGAAATTCTGTTCTTCTGGTCTGTTTATGATGCTTGGGTGTCATGTCGGCCGGGGCAAAGGTAAGAAGCTGCTGAACAGGGTATCAAATATACTTCCTGGCAAGCTAATTGGAGGTGCACAACACTATACCGCCGGAACAGGATTGGGAAGCAAAAAGGTCACTGGAGCTGGCGATCCAGCCAGTGCGCCGATGAGTAAAAGGGAGTCTTTTCTTACTTCCAAATACGTACGCTGGCACATTGTCATTGGCGGCAAAGAATATGTCATTAATGGCACAGAGACGACATCAACTGAAGGCAAGGCCAAGCTAAAGGCAGCCGATAAGATCAAAGTCAAGACATCGGAAGGCGTGGTAAAGATCAAATGAAAAGGGCTCAGCCTTGGCCTGGGAAAGAGAATCCCATCATCGGCATAGCATTTGAACTTTTCGTTGGCTTTGATGAGGAAGGACAGCCAGTTTACGGGCGTGGTCAAGCCCATTCCCAAGAGGAGCTAAGGACCGTGCAGGCTTTAATAGAACCGCTGCAACTCAGCCCGGCTTCTATCTCTTCTGTAACCATGGGCAAAGTACACATAAAACTGGAGGACGATTCGATTATCACTTTTCGACCGGTATTTCATCCCTCTCTTGACGTTTATAAGGATCTGTTCAAAGTAAACAAGTTTGATTGTGCCATGCCAGCTCCATTCGCCGACATATTGAATCGCTGGCGCCGCCGGCTACTCGGAGAAAGATGAGCACCTGTCTGCAAACTCGGGTGAATTCTAACACTATTTTACACTTTTTTCGGAAAAGTGTGTATTGTCGAATTGAATGCTGATGTCGAAACTGGAAATTTGAAATTAGGTAACGCATCTACATCTTTGTATTTTTTCCAATTTCACTGCTAAAATATACGATCAACAAAGTGTAAACTACTTTTGACTTGTTGTGAAGGATAACTAAAAATTGTATGAAAAACTTCAGAAAGGAGGGTCATTTATGTGGACGACAGCAATAAGACAATTGAGTTTCAATGGCAGCGTGATGGTGGCTATTGGAGGTAGTTCCCCCTCTCTGCCGCTCAAAGGGGTTCTGGTAGATGTTTACCGATTTTCCCTCGATGGGGATGGACATGCCCAATTTGAGCGTCTGAATCAAGCGGCCGCAAGGACAAGTATCACAGGGGATTTTGCGTTTAGTGACCTGCCGGTCCCCGTGGAGGTGCAGACGGTTATCCCTGGAAGTCCGCCCTATACCCCTGTTGAAGTTACAAACGCCAACAGCCTGCCCAATCTTGCCTTCCGGATCTCTGTCGAAGCAGAAGTCTTAACGATCGGAACATCTGAAGGCACGCAGTTTGTAGACGTCTATGATGAGCGGGAGGCCATTGATCAGGACTGGGTTACGTCTCACCCGGAGCGGGTGCATGTGCCCCTCACCGTCGGCCCCTCCATTCCGGTCCTGATCCCCGAGGGAAATAAGGAGGCGACCCTTATAGCCGGAATTGTCTTTCCTGCCGTTGCGGTGCCCGGCAAGGAGTTTCACTTCTTACGTGTAGGCAGGGCAATTCGTCAGGAAATCGGGGAGTTGGGAGATCCAAGGCCGGAATATGTGGGTAAGGGAGGGTACATGACCTCCTCAAACAGATGGACGATAACGCCTCCGGAACCATCATTTTTCCCCAATATAGTCGACGCTCCCTTTGGCGGCACGCTTCAGATCGGCGGGCACTTTGGCGCGGACTTTCTTACCCCTCCCCTCTCCGACAATCTTTATTACACGGTAAGCTTTTGGGAATACAGCGGCGCTCTTGCGAATCCCTTTGATTCTACCCATTTAACAAATGAAATTCAACTCCTGAGCCCCCTCTTCAACAAGAGGTATATCCTTCCAACCTTCGCCCTTCCCAAAGGCAAGTGGGAAACCCTGAATCTTGGGCCCTTCAATGGCACTATCACTGCAGTCGAACCTCCTCACGATCCGGGCCTCGTCGGCACGTCTGTCATGGTTTACAAAAGGCCGGGGCTGCCTGATCTAACAACGGAGTACTGGCCGTTCTGGGACCTGATAGCCATCTGGAACTCCGCTGCTGCTTCTAACGCCCTTATTATCCTGACCCTTGAGGTTTACGAAAAGACAGGGGGAAGCGATACCAACCCTGAACTGAAAAAAGTTGCCATGACATCTTCAATAAATGAGCATCTACCATTGCAAATCGACAACCGTCGTCCAGTGCCGAAACTCTTCGATTGGCGCACCGGTTTCGCAACCTTCAGCCCAGAGAGCGTAGGCAGCATTGCGACTTTCGATCCCTGCAGTGAGATGCCAGTGACCCCCGGCCAGGTAAACAGCAATGAATGCATCCTGGTAAAGTATAGTGTAGAAGATGGTGCCGGTAACGCCCACCCCCATCTTAATCATTGCGGTTTGTGGGTGGAATTCACCCCAAAACAGGTGGCAGGGGCGCCTCTTTCTGCTGCGGTAACATTGAAGGGGCAAGGGAATGATCCTGCCAACCCGCCTTTTGGGCTTGGATTAGGGTATAAAGATATTAACGGAAACTACGCGGCTACCCTTCCAACTTCACCGATTTATAGTGTGCAAAACTTCGAGTCTGTTCTTGTTCCGCGCTATGAAGACGGCTGGCCCCCTGAACCGATGGGAGACCCGCCTTCTCCATGTGTGCAGTATGCAGCCGAAGTCAGCTTGGGTTGTTCTGTCAGAACTGTCAATGGATGGAGCAGACTTTTTGGTCACCGTCATATTTCGCGCCACATAATCATTAAACGATAAGAAAGGAGGTAATACCATGGCAACCACATATCGTTCTCAAGACAAATATGCCTTTCTTTTTACAGGTCCCACATCAGTGGGCCGGTTCATAAAGGACCTGGAAAATGTGTTTCAGATCCTCACAGAGTATTACAACTATCCTGCGAGCAATATCCATGTAGTGCTTGGATCAGCGGCAGCGATGCCGAGTGTTCCGGGTGCCACGGTAATAAACATCAACGATGCCGGTGAATTGCGAGTTGCTCTGGAAAGCTTTGCCGGTATGGCTTCTGGACCAGCTACGGGGCCGGAACTCCCTCCTGGCATGTGGGAAACTACAGCCCTGCTCTATTTCACCGGCGGCGGCATCACTGAAGCCTCGGTCTCAAAGCTGGTTATCGATGACGGCCCTGGCACCGCTAATGTAGACCCGGCATGGCTTACGGCCCGCCTCAACAGCTTCAGCAACTGCCATGTGAATGTGGTTGCGCAGCAATCTTTTTCAGGGGGACTCCTGTCAGCGTTAACGGGTTCAACCCTGACCCAGTGGAGCTTCACATATGCCTGCAGCGATACTCAGGATAGTTACGGCAACAACACGTTAGGTAGTTTTTTCACTCACGGCTGGCTCAGAGGGCTCAATCTCGAAACCCTGCCTGCCGGGACGCCTGATGCCGGCAAATACGCCGACGAGTTAGGTTCTGTGACTGAGGCAGCAAACCGCAAGGTCTCTCTGGAAGAGGCCATGGAATTTGGAAAACAGATACATGATTCTATGGGGTTTGGTCCTCTGTCCACACCGGACTACGATGGGTTCGGGGGGTCGCAGTATCCGGGACTGCCCGAATTCGTTATTCGAGATGGCGCCCCAGCCTATTGGTGGGAGAGTCCAGACATCTACCTTACCCACCCTAATCACGGCTATTTGCCTTCCGGTGACCTTTATATCCCCGATCCTGCAACCGCTACGCCACCTTACAACAATACGATCAATATAGATGTTCGCAATATAGGAACACACCCGGTGCGAGCCTATTCCATTGCTGCGGAACTATACAAATTCGGTGCCGGACCTACCAGTGTTCAGCATACTGCCTGCGATATAGTTCCTTCAGGTGGTATTTTGCTACCCATCGACGTTACTGACATCGGAACATCTGACGACAAAACGGAAACGTACGAGTGGAATACCCCATTTTATGAACCAGCCACTCACAATTGCGTAAAAGCGGAAGCAAAACTTCTATGCAGCGATGTGGACTTTACCTGGTCTGTCCCAACCTATGATTTTGAAGGACAGCGTAACATCGATGAGATGACCGTCGTGCCTCCTCCGCCATTGCCTATACCATTTCCTAACCTGCAGGGTTTCAAAGAACATATCTACAGTATTCAAAACCGCTTTGATGAACCACGTAAATTCATTATGGTTTTCCCGGAAAAATATCAGGAATACCAGGATGTCATCGAGCTGACTTGGTTTGAAGTAGCTCGAGTGCGCAAATCAGAGCGAATACCCCTTGATGTAGTAGATGAACCAGTGCTGCACATTCCTTTCTCGCTCAAGGCCGGGGAGAAAACGGATATCCTTTTGCAAGTAAAAATGAAACCGGATTTTGCCATAGAAGATGGCATTATACTTCCCTTTGAAATATTGGTGGAAGGCGATTGGCAGGATGATGCAAGAAAACCAATGGCGTATGCCGTCAATCTGCCGAATTATGCTCCTATTGCCGGCTTCACAGTAACGATAAAGAAGGGAAGTTCCACACTAAAAGGAACTGTTCTGGATAAAGAAAACAAGCCCGTAGCAGAAGCTAAAATCTTTATACGCACTGTGAATGACCTTCAGGGAGCGGTTATTACAACAGACAAAAAAGGTCTCTATGCCTTCCCTGATATCAATCCGGATGTCTATTACATACATGCGGAGACTGAAAACTGCCATTCCAAGGAGCAGACAGTTGTATTGCTCAAAGGGAAAGAAGAGGAGCTAAAATTGCATCTTACCGAGGAGATCCCGGTAACAGGCAAACATGTTAAGGTTGTACTGGACAAAATCCGTATCATGGATGATCACGACTCCTGTATAAAAGGGAAAGGGGAACTAACCTTTACGTCCGTCATCGTCCCTGACAACGACGATTCAAGAAAGCAGGTGACCCGCTTGCCTGCTAAAGGAGTGTACCATGTAAGCGACAAACCAGGAGAAAACGAAATCAGACTGGAGGTTACCCTCTTTGACGGGATTGTAACAAATCGTTTCCTTTCTATCAGTATATCAGGCAAAGAGATCGATATCTTCGACCCGGACGATGAGTTAAATCGCTATCACAGGGTATTTTCCGGGGATACTGATACATGGTGCGGCCAATACTATCCAAGTGATGAGTATATTGACAGGGAGGATGTAGGAGATTGGGCACTTTGGTACAGGATTGTCTGTGACTGACTACTTTGAACCCCATTGGTCTGTTATGGGGTGGGTGGCAGGAGAAATTGCGTAGCGGCCATGCTCAAGAAAATTGGACATACGGCATCACCTTATTCCGGGTACTGGAAGTAAAATGCCATAAAAGGGATTTTATACAATGGCAAGACCCCTTCGGATACAACACCATGGCGCTTTTTACCATGTTCACCCTGTTAGCTAATTCTTCAATTATCATTGACTTCATCGAAGGATCTCTTTTGCCGGGCGCCGTCCTTTAGCATCATGCTTGAGAGGACCTAACAGGGTAAACATCATTGGGAAACGAAAGAAAGGAGGAAGAAAATGGCTAAAGGACATGCTCTGCTGGTTGGACTGAAAAGTGTAGATCCTGCCTCTTACAACGGATGGGATGGAACGGGCGGATGTTGGGGATGTGAACTTGATGTAGACAACGTGGAGAGAAGTCTAAAATCCCTCGACTATGATACTAAGATACTGAAGACCGCTGATGCCACCC